>JAQWNZ010000014.1 GCA_029246125.1 Flavobacteriaceae bacterium | reverse complement strand
TTATTTTTCTTTTTCATAGCAATTTTTTCCCATCCTTTAACGAGGATGGGTTTTGTTTTTTATATTAACTTCCCAAAGTATTATGAAATTAATTAACAAATTTATAGACCTCTTAAACTACGATTTTACAATTGGTAGTGCAACTTTTACGCCTAAGACTGTATTGATTGTTATTTTAGTTTTTCTTCTGACGTCTTTTATGCTTAAAATTTTAAGAAAAATAATCTTTAGAACACTCGCTAAAGACACAAGAATAAAGTTTAAAAGTATTTTTTCATTTATTAACTACTTTATTTACATAGTTGTAATTTTGATAATACTTCAAAATATTGGAGTCGATGTTACTGCAATTTTTGCAGCTTCAGCAGCACTATTAGTTGGTGTTGGTCTTGCACTTCAAACTTTCATCCAAGACATTATTTCTGGAATATTTATCTTAATAGATAAATCTGTACTGGTTGGTGATATTATTCAAGTTGATGGTCAAATTGGTCAGGTTGAAAACATCAAACTTAGAACAACAAGAGCTGTTACGAGAGAAAATAAAGTATTGATAATTCCAAACCATAAATTTCTTACTTCAATACTTTTTAACTGGACAGAAAATGGAATAATCACAAAAGAAATTGTAGAGATAGGTGTTGCTTACAAAAGTGATCCTAAACAAATTAAATCATTACTTCTTGAGATTGCAAAATCTCATGAAAAAGTCCTTTCTAATCCCGCTCCATCTGTCTTATTTGATGATTTTGGTGAAAGTGCGCTTATATTCCAGCTTTATGTTTCAGTAGATAGTAGTTTCTCAGCAAATCTTGTTAAAAGCGATTTACGTTTTACAATTTTCCAAGTATTTGAAAAGGAAGGGATTGAAATACCATTTCCTCAACGATCACTTACCTTTACTAACTTACCAACATCCTAAAATGAATCGAATTTTATTAATTGAAGATGAAGAGCCAATCAGAAGAGTAATGGTTCGTATATTATCTGAGGAAAGTTCTTCTTATGAAATTACAGAAGCTGAGGATGGAAAAGAAGGATTTTTAAAACTTTCAAAATCCTCATTTGATTTGGTTTTATGCGATATTAAAATGCCCAAAATGGATGGTATTGAAGTTTTAAAAAAAGCTAAAGAAAAAGAATTCCATGTTCCATTTATCATGATAACAGGGCACGGAAATGTTGAAACTGCTGTTGAAGCTATGAAATTGGGAGCGTATGACTTTATTTCAAAACCACCCGACTTGAATAGATTACTTACCTCTGTAAAGCATGCCATTGAAAATAAAACTTTATTGAAAGAAAATTTTAAGTTAAAGCGTAAAGTTGCTCAAAAATATTCAATAATCGGTGAGAGTGAGACAGTTGTTAAAATGAAAAAAATGATTTCAAAGGTTGCAATAACGGATGCAAGAGTCCTTATTACAGGAGAAAATGGTACAGGAAAGGAACTGGTTGCCCATCAGCTCCACGAACAAAGTAATCGTGATAAAGAAAATTTTATTGAGGTTAATTGTGCTGCTATTCCATCTGAATTAATTGAAAGTGAGCTTTTTGGACATGTTAAAGGAGCTTTTACTTCTGCTGTTAAAGACCGATCTGGTAAATTTGAAGCTGCCAATAAAGGAACTTTATTTTTAGATGAGATAGCCGATATGAGTTTAGCTGCACAAGCAAAAGTACTTCGTGCTCTACAAGAAAAAAAGATTCAAAGAGTTGGAAATGAAAAAGATATTAAAGTAGACGTAAGAATTATTGCTGCTACTAATAAGGACTTAAAACAGGAAATTAAAGAAGGTCGCTTTCGTGAAGATCTATACCACCGCTTAGCTGTCATAATTATTAATGTACCAGCTCTTGAAAATCGTAAACAAGATATTCCTTTGCTAGTTTCACATTTTATTGACATTCTATCCAAAGAGCAAGGACTTGAAAAAAAGATATTTAGCCAACAAGCCCATGACAAGTTAAATAGTTATCCATGGACCGGAAATGTAAGAGAACTTAGAAATGTTGTAGAGCGTTTACTAATTCTTGGAGGAGATCCAATAAGCTCAGATGATATAGTTCAATTTGCTCCTAAATAAAGTAAAAATGAGAAAGCTTATTTTATTTTTTATCTTTAGTCTAACCCAATTTTTGAACGCTCAACTTGCCATTCATCAAGACCAAATAAATATCCTTTATAAAAAAGCACTCCAAGAGGGGTACGCTTATAATTGGTTAGATCATCTTTCAAATAAAATTGGCGGACGACTTTCTGGATCATTGAATGCTGAGCGTGCTGTTAAATGGGGAAAAGAGGAATTAGAAGCTCTAAAACTGGATCGTATTTTTTTACAAAAAGTTATGGTCCCAAAGTGGGTAAGAGGAACGTTTGAATACGCTAGTATTATTTCTTCTCCAGGAATGAGTATTAATGTTCCAATTTGTGCTTTGGGTGGTTCAATCTCAACTCCCTCTTCAGGTTTACGAGCTGGAGTGGTGGAGGTAAAAACCTTTAAAGAGTTGGAGCAATTAGGAAAAGACAAAGTTAAAGGTAAGTTTGTATTTTTTAACCGGCCTATGCCAGCTGAATTTATTAATACCTTTGAAGCATATTCAAACACAGTAAATCAGAGAACTCAGGGCGCAGAAAAAGCCGCAAAACTTGGCGCGGTAGGGGTTATAATTCGTTCTATGAATTTACGTCTTGACGATTTTCCTCATACAGGAAGTATGAACTATGGAGATCTACCTAACAAAAAAAGAATTCCAGCTGCTGCAATAAGTACTAATGGGGCACAGCTGTTAAGTTCAATGTTGTCTTTAAATAAGAATTTAAAATTTTACCTCAAATTGGATTGTAAAAATTTTCCTGATGTTCAATCTTTTAATGTTGTTGGTGAAATAATAGGGAACATACATCCAAATGAGATTATTTTGGTAGGTGGGCATCTTGATTCCTGGGACTTAGGAGATGGCTCTCATGATAATGGTGCGGGGATTGTTCAGTCCATGGAAGTGCTTCGTCTTTTTAAAGAAATGAATTATAAACCGAAAAGGACAATAAGAGTAGTAATGTATATGAACGAAGAAAATGGACTTAGGGGTGGTTTGGCTTATGCTAAATATGCTAAACAGAGTATTGAAAATCACATATTTGCATTAGAATCTGATGCTGGGGGTTTTTCCCCTAGAGGGTTTTCTTTTGAAGCAAATGAATCTCAGTTTAAGAAAATTAAAAGTTGGAAAAAATATTTTCAGCCTTTTATGCTAGATCGTTTTGAGTTAGGAGGTAGTGGAGCAGATATTGGACCGCTTCAAGATAATAAAGTGGTGCTTTCAGGTTTGCTTACTGACTCACAGCGTTACTTTGACTTCCATCACGCATCAAATGATACTTTTGACGCAATTAATAAAAGAGAATTAGAATTAGGTGCAGCTGCAATGGCTAGTTTGGTTTACTTAGTAGATCAATATGGATTTTAATCCAAAATTTAAATGATTTCAGCCTTATCACTATACACAAAAGAGTTTAGATATAATCTTAAGCTAGCTTACCCTGTAATAATTGGTTTATTAGGGCATACGTTCGTTCAGCTTATTGATAATATAATGGTAGGCCAGTTGGGAACAGCTGAGCTAGCAGCAGTTTCATTAGGGAATAGTTTCTTTTTTGTTGCAATGTCATTAGGTATTGGTTTTTCAACGGCAATAACTCCTTTAATTGCTGAAGCAGATGGATCTAATGATGTTTCTTCTGGGCGAAAAGTTTTTATTCATGGCTTAATGCTTTGTTTTTTTTTAGGAATTTTACTTGCTTTTGGCGTATTGCTTTGTAAACCCCTACTTTACAATATGGGACAGCCAGAAGAGGTTGTGGAATTAGCTTATCCTTATTTACAATGGGTTGGAATTTCTTTAATCCCACTAATTTTCTTCCAAGGATTTAAACAGTTTTCAGATGGCCTATCATATACTAGACCTGCAATGTATGCTACATTAATTGGAAATTCTATTAATGTAGTTTTAAATTATTTTTTAATTTTTGGGATTTGGATATTTCCAAAAATGGGTCCAGAGGGAGCTGCTATTGGTAGTCTTTTTGCCCGATTTGCAATGCTATTGTTTATTTCATTTTACATACGTTTTAACCAAAATTATAAAGCTTTCGCACAAAATATTTCATTTCAAAAACCTCATCTGAATTTATTTCGTAAAATTTTTAAATTAGGTTTTCCTTCAGCATTACAAATGTTTTTTGAAGTTCTCTTTTTTACAGTTGCGGTTTGGTTATCAGGTTTCTTGGGGAAAAATCCTCAGGCTGCAAATCAAATTGCCCTGAACCTTTCGTCGATGACATTTATGTTTGCGATGGGTCTAGGTGTTACAGCAATGATCCGTGTAGGAAATCAAAAAGGAAGAAAGAATATTATTCGTTTGAGAGATATTGCCCATTCTATATTTTTGTTGATTTTAATTTTTGATGTAATTTTTTGTTTATTTTTTCTTTTACTAAATCAATTCCTTCCTTGGATCTATTTAGATGGTAATAATCCCCAGGAATTCAATAATGTAAGTGAGGTTGTAGAAATTGCCTCTACACTGCTTATTATTTCAGGCTTTTTTCAAATTTCAGATGGACTTCAGGCAGTTATCTTGGGAGCATTGCGTGGGTTACAGGATGTAAATATTCCAGCTTTAATCACCTTTTTTTCCTATGGAATTTTTGGAATTCCTATTTCGTATTTATTAGGAATTTGTACCGATTTAGGGGCTACTGGTATTTGGATTGGTTTACTTTCAGGACTAACCGCTTCAGCACTTTTACTTTTTACTAGATTTCGATATATTACCAACAAACTAAAATTTGATTAACCCATGGAATTGCCTAAATTTCTTATTGCAGACAACTCTGAATTAGAGGACATACTGTTTGTTGTCCACACGCAATACCCTCGCTTTATTTTGAATGTTCTTAACGATGAAATGCATTGGCTTGAAGAATTTGATAAGGAAGATGAAGCTATATTAAAATCTGAATCTCATTCCTTGATAGAAGCTGCTTTTAATTTTTACGATAAGGAAATGGATAAGTTGGAGTGATATGGAAACACTATTAGCATGGGATAAAACACTTTTTCTATGGTTGAATGGATTAGGAACAGAGACCTTTGATGGTTTTTGGATGTTAATGACCCATAGAGTATCTAATGTCTTACTGTATCTAGTTCTTTGGATATTTTACGGGGCTAAGTATAAATGGAAAGGTGCAGCATATCTTTTGCTGTTTACCGGCTTTTTGATTTTGTGTACAGATCAATTGACAAATTTATTTAAAGTTCATGTCGGTCGGCTTCGACCATGCTATGATGAGGAACTTAAAATCATACTACGTTTAGTTAAACCTACTTGTGGTGGAAGGTATAGTTTTTTCTCAGGACATGCATCAAATTCTTTCGCACTTGCCGTCTTTTTTGGATTGATTTTGAAGCCTTCTTACCGTTTGCTTTTTCCAGTATTACTTTTCATTGCTTTTTTAATATCCTATAGCAGGATATATATCGGTGTTCATTTTCCCTTAGATATTTTTGTAGGTTCAATTGCAGGAAGTCTAATTGGAATTTGTTTCCATAGGCTTTGGACTTTTTTTAACCTTCGTTTATTGACAAAAAATAAAGAGTAGTTCAGTGATATTTTTTCAGTAATTCAGGGTACAACCGTTGAAATTTTTTTAGTCTGGGAATCGATACCTGTCTCACGTAGGGATTGTCAGGATTGTTTTTTTCATAGTCTTGATGGTACTCTTCAGCATAATAAAATTTCTCAAGAGGTTTGATCTCCGTGACGATTTCATTTGAAAAAATATCTTTTTCCTCTAGAAAAGCGATATAGTTTTGAATAATTTCTCGCTCTTGCTCTGAAGTATAAAAAGCTATTGAACGGTATTGCGAGCCATAGTCGGGGCCTTGGCGGTTAGGAGTTGTAGGGTCATGAGAACCAAAAAACACTTGAATCAATGTGCTAAAACTGACTACTTTTGGATTATAGAGGACTTCAACTGCCTCTGCATGTCCGGTTTGCCCTGTACCAATTTGGTTGTAATTGGGATTTTTGGTAAATCCACCAGCATAGCCAGAATATACTTCAGAAACTCCTCGAACACTTTCATAAACTGCTTCTACACACCAAAAACATCCGGAAGCAAAATATGCTTTTTTAAACCCTTCTTGTTTATTCTTTTTAGGGTGCCATATGGGCTTACTATTGTCGTAAGGAAGTATACTTGAAATACATGTTTGAAGACTAATTACAAAGGCAAGTGTAATAAGTATTTTCATAGCTTTTTTATTAAATATTAAAGAAATAAAGATAAGGCAATCAAATTGACTTTTGCTAAACCGAACAAGGAATTATAGTGGGATATGGCAAAGAGTAAAATTTAGCTTTTAATTTTGGAAATTTTGTTGCAGAAGTAAATCAAAATAAGCTATGAAAAGAGATAGACTACCCTAAAATCATTGAAACAAGGTAATCTCCTACTTCGGAAGTTGAATTTCCTTTCTCACCGTTTTCTTTAAGATCTTCAGTTACGATTCCTGCCGCTAAAGATTGGTCTACTACTTTGCGGATAAGAGCACCTTCTTCAGTCAAACCAAAACTCATTTCAAACATCATAGCTGCAGATAATACAGTAGCTAAAGGATTTGCGATTCCCAAGCCTGTTGCTTGTGGAAAAGAACCGTGAATTGGCTCATAAAGTGCATTTTCAGTCCCTACAGATGCAGAGGGCATCAAGCCCATTGATCCAGAAATTACAGAAGCTTCATCCGTCAAAATATCACCAAAGAGATTTTCAGTTATCAACACATCGTAAGTGTTTGGCCATTGAACAAGACGCATGGCTACTGCATCAACAAATTCATAGCTCACTTCAACTTCTGGGTATTCTTTTTCCATAATTTGAACAGTTTCTCTCCATAAACGAGAGCTTTCCAATACATTTGCCTTGTCCACACAACACAACTTTTTTGAACGTGTCATGGCTAGTTCAAATCCTTTCTTAGCTAGACGTTTTATTTCTTCACGTGTATATTTACAGGTGTCAAAAGCAGTATTGCCGTTGTCTAAGCGACCACGTTCTCCAAAATAGATTCCACCTGTAAGTTCTCTTAAAAATACCAAATCAGTTCCTTTGATACGCACTTGTTTTAATGGAGATTTATCCAGAAGAGAGGGAAAGGTAAAAGTTGGTCTTATATTGGCGAATAGGCCAAGTTTTTGTCGCATTTTTAATAGTCCTTGCTCTGGACGGACTTTAGCTGATGGGTCATTGTCAAATCTTGGATGCCCTATTGCACCAAATAATACCGCATCGGCCGCTAAACACACTTCATGTGTTTTTTCAGGATAAGGATCGCCTAGAGCATCAATGGCAGCTGCACCAGTTAGAGCAGAGGACCATTTTATTCTGTGATTAAATTTTTTTGCAATTGCATTTGAAACCTTTACTGCCTGATCTATGACTTCAGGTCCAATTCCATCACCTGCTAAAAGTGCGATTTTTAAATTCATTGATTTTAATTTAAAGAATATTGAGCATTTTTTCAGTCGCTTTGATAGCTGAAACAGTTTGATCTGAATCTAATCCTCGTGTTTTGAATTCATTTTTTTTTGATTTCCAAGTAATTGTGGTTTCGCATAGAGCATCCGAATTACTCCCAGGTGGTATGCGGACTGCATAATCAATTAGCTTTGGTAAGTTAAGTTTTTGTTTCGCATAAATTTTATGCAAGGCATTCCAAAAGGCATCGTATTGACCATCTCCAGAAGCATTTTCTTCAAAATTTTTTCCACCAATTTGAATAGAAATACTCGTCGTAGGATTTAGACCTTTTGAGTGAGTTAGAACATAGGATTGTATTTTTACTTTGTCAGGAATGTTGTTACCCAAAACATCAGATATTATAAAAGGAAGGTCCTCGGCAGTAACCTTTTCTTTTTTATCACCCAACTCAATAATACGGGATGTAACTTTTTTTAATTCATCATTACTAAGTGTAAGCCCCAAGTGCTGAAGATTTTTTTGAATATTGGCCCTGCCAGAAGTTTTTCCTAATGCATATTTCCTTTTTCGACCAAATCGTTCAGGAAGTAACTCGTTGAAATAGAGGTTTTTTTTGTGGTCTCCGTCAGCGTGAATCCCTGCTGTTTGAGTAAAAACATTATCACCAACAACAGGTTTGTTTTCTGGAATTCTAAAACCAGTGAAAGTAGCAACAAGCTTGCTTACTTGATGAAGAACATTTTCATTGATGTTGATATTTGTACCAGGAATGAAATCATTAATTACAGCTACTACACTGGCTAGCGGTGCATTTCCTGCTCGCTCACCCATTCCATTGACCGTTAAATGCAATCCATTAATACCAGACTTAACAGCTTCTAAAGCGTTGGCAACACTTAGGTCATAATCGTTGTGACCGTGAAAATCAAAATGAATATTGGGATAGCGATTTAAAATTTTATTGAGGTATAATGCTGTTTTTTCTGGAGTCAAAATTCCTAAAGTATCGGGGAGTAAAACCCGTTTGATGGGTTGAGTCGCTAAAAAATCCAAATATTCAAACACATAATCTTCAGAACTTTGCATTCCATTGCTCCAGTCTTCAAGGTAAATATTTGTGCTAACCCCATTATTTTCTGCTTTATCTATAGTATTAGCTATATTTTTAAAATGTTCTTTTGGAGTTTGTTTTAGCTGAAATTTTAAATGGTTTAAAGAGCCTTTTGTCAAAAGGTTTTGAACTTTGGCTCCAGCTTGTTTCATCCAATTTATTGATATACCGTTATCGACAAATGTAAGTACTTCAATCCTGTCGATTAAACCATGAACAGTCGCCCAACTAGTGATGTTTTTAACCGCTTTGAACTCTCCTTCTGAAACGCGGGCGGAAGCTATCTCTATACGGTCCACATTTAATTCTAGAAGTAATAATTTTGCAAGAGTTAGTTTTTCCAGATATGTAAACGAAACCCCTGATGTTTGTTCACCGTCCCTTAATGTAGTATCCATTATTTCAATGGTTTTCCTCATCTTTTCGTTTTCTTAAAGCGGTGTAGTTGAAGCAAATTTTTGAATATCAGTTTTAATATTACTCAAATAGTCAATATCATCGTAGCCATTCAAGAGATTTTCTTTTTTGTAGCTATTTATCTCAAAAAATTCAGATGCTTCAGCAGCACCCAAAGTAATTTTTTGATTGAATAGATCTACAGTAAGAGTAGTATTTGGATCTTGTTCAATAGACTCAAAGATTTGGGAAAGAAATTCAACTGAAACCTGAACCGGAAGCACCCCTACGTTAAGACAATTATTTCTAAAAATATCGGCAAAGAAGCTAGAGACAACAGATCTAAATCCGTAATCGTAAATTGCCCAAGCAGCGTGTTCTCTGGAGGAACCTGAACCGAAATTATGTCCACCAACCAAAATTTTACCTTTATAAGCTGAATTATTTAAGATAAAATCAGTCTTAGGGGAATCATCTTGATTGAATCTCCAATCACGAAATAAATTTTCGCCAAAACCTTTTCTTTCGGTTGCTTTCAGAAAACGTGCAGGTATTATTTGATCCGTATCGACATTTTCAATAGGTAAAGGAATTGCTGTACTGGTCAGTATGTTAAAAGAATCGTATGGCATGAGTCATTAAATTAAAGTTCTTGGATCAGTTATTTCACCTGTGATCGCGGCTGCGGCAGCAACAAGAGGACTTGCGAGTAAAGTTCTCGATCCTGGGCCCTGTCTACCTTCAAAATTTCTGTTGGAGGTACTTACAGCATATTTGCCCGATGGAACTTTATCGTCATTCATTGCCAAACATGCCGAACATCCTGGTTCACGAAGTTTGAATTCTGCATTCTCAAAAATATCCAATAGTCCCTCCTCTTTGATGGAGTTCAAAACCTTGTGAGATCCTGGAACAAGCCAAGCCGTAACATTTTTGGCACGCTTATGTCCCCTGACAATACTTGCAAAAGCTCTAAAATCTTCAATTCTACCATTAGTACAACTCCCTATAAAGACATAATCTATCTGTTTTCCTACCATTTGGTCACCTTCTTTATAGCCCATATATTCTAGAGATTTTTCATAGGTTGTTTTACTCCCTTGTATTTCTGAAGCGGCTGGTATTGGTTTTGTAATGCTCATACCCATCCCGGGATTGGTTCCAAATGTGATCATTGGATCAATTTCTGAAGCATTAAAAATGAACTCTTTGTCAAAGGTAGCCATATTATCCGTGTGTAGTGTTTTCCAATAGGCCATTGATTTATCCCAATCAGCTCCCTTGGGGGTAAACTCTCTGCCTTTGATGTATTCAAATGTTTTGTCATCAGGAGCAATCATGCCCCCACGAGCTCCCATTTCAATGCTTAAATTACAAACTGTCATTCGACCTTCCATACTCAGTTCTTCAAAAACTTCGCCTGCGTATTCTACAAAATAACCTGTGGCTCCAGAAGTCGTAAGTTTTGAAATTATGAATAAAGCTACATCTTTTGGAGTCACTCCTTTATTGAGAGACCCGTTTACAGTAATTCTCATTTTTTTTGGCTTCGACTGCATAATACACTGTGTGGCTAAAACCATTTCTACCTCGGAAGTACCAATTCCAAATGCAATAGCTCCAAATGCTCCATGGGTCGAAGTATGAGAATCTCCACAAACTATCGTAGCTCCAGGTTGAGTTATGCCGTATTCAGGACCAACTACATGAACAATTCCATTTTTTTCATGTCCTAATCCCCAGTAGGTAATTCCATGTTCATTTGCATTTTCTTCAAGGGCTTTTAGCTGGTTTCTTGAAAGCGGATCAACCACTGGAAGGTGTTGGTTGATAGTTGGTGTATTGTGATCTGCAGTTGCAAATGTGCGTTCCGGGTACATAACCGAAAGTTTCCTATTCTTTAAACCTAAAAAAGCAACAGGGCTGGTCACCTCGTGAACCATATGACGATCAATGAAGAGAACATCAGGTCCTTTATTTATGCTTTCCACAACATGGGAATCCCAGACTTTATCAAATAGGGTTTGTTTCATAAAATAATATTCTGTTTATAAATTACTTGCTTCGATGATTTTGGTTAAATCCTCATCAAAAATTCCTTTCTTTTGATCCGCAACAATTAGAAACTGCTTGTAGACTTTATCTAATTCTAATTTATCTAAGTCGTAACCAATGTTCTTCGCACGGAAGGCTAGCGCAGCTCTTCCACTTCTTGCAGTCAGGACAATGGAAGATTCAGTAACGCCAACGTCTTTTGGATCTATAATTTCGTATGTTTCTCTTTTTTTTATTACTCCGTCTTGGTGGATTCCAGACGAATGTGCGAAAGCATTTGCTCCAACAATTGCCTTGTTAGGCTGCACTGGCATTGCCATACTTTCAGAAACTAATTTACTGATACCACTGAGCATCTCTGATTTAATTCGAGTATCTAAGTTTAGTTTTGGATGTTGACGCAATATCATAACAACCTCTTCAAGAGATGTGTTTCCAGCTCTTTCACCAATACCGTTAATAGTACATTCTATCTGTCGAGCTCCATTTTGAACTCCAGCAATTGAATTGGCTGTTGCTAATCCTAGGTCGTTATGACAATGACAGGATAATCTGGCTTTATGGATCCCTTTTACATTTTCCATCAAATACTTCATCTTTGCACCATATTCTTCAGGTAAACAATAACCTGTTGTGTCAGGAATATTAAGAACGGTAGCACCAGCGTTAATTACAGCTTCACAAACCCTAGCAAGAAATTCATTGTCTGTTCTTCCTGCATCCTCAGCATAAAATTCAACATCCTCAACATAAGATTTTGCATGTTTAACAGCAATTACTGCCTTTTCTAAGACCTCATCTGGAGTTAAATTAAATTTGAAGCGCATATGGCTTTCTGAAGTTCCGATTCCAGTGTGTATTCTTGAAAGTTTTGCATGTTTGATTGCTTCAGCAGCAACATCAATATCTTTTTTTACTGCCCTTGAAAGACCGCAAACCCTAGTATTTTTTACTAACTTTGAAATTTCTTTTACTGATTTGTAGTCTCCTGGACTTGAAATTGGAAATCCTGCCTCTAATACATCGACCCCCAAGAAATCAAGTTGTTCTGCTATAATGAGTTTTGTTTTGTAATCAAGCTTGCACCCCGGCACTTGCTCACCATCACGTAGGGTAGTATCAAAAATTTCTACATTATCCATAAAATAAATAAACTCAATAAACTATCACATTACGAATTTAAATTAAAGCTCAAAATTGAGATAAAATCATTACTTTTACATTACAATATTCGATAGTATAAACTGTCATATAAAATACTAACAATTAGTAAATTACATTAAAACTCATTACAATGACAAGTGTACAGAAAGATAACTTGTTTGTACTTGTAAAATCCCTTACAAAGTCAGAAAAAAGACAGTTTAGATTGTATGTGGGTAGAATGGGTTCGAATGAAGACTCAAAATTTTTGAATCTATTTCAATTATTAGATAAAATAAATCGTTATGATGAAAAAGTAATTTTAAAAAGAGGGATTGTAACCAAACAACAATTATCAAATTTGAAAGCACATTTATACAAACAAATTCTGATCAGTTTGAGGATGAACCCTGCCCATAAAAATATACGAATTCAAATTAGAGAACAACTTGATTTTGCTACTATTCTTTATCAGAAAGGGTTATACAAGCAAAGTCTAAAAGTACTTGAAAAAGCAAAAATTCAAGCCATAAGAAATGAAGAAAAATACAGTGCTTATGATATTGTTGAACTTGAAAAGGTAATTGAATCTCAATATATTACTAGGAGTTTAAGTAATCGTGCTGAAACTTTGATATTGGAAGCTGATCGACTAAGGATCCAAAATAATTTAGCTACACAACTATCTAATTTATCTCTTCAACTATATGAAAGATTGATTAAAGCTGGATACGCAAAAAGCGATGAGGAGTTTAGAGAAATTACTCAGTTTTTTTATGAAAATCTACCCAAATTGAATTATGACGATCTAGGTTTTAGAGAAAAGTTATGGTATTATAAAGCACATGTTTGGTATAGTTTCTTAACTCAAGATTTTCTTTCAACTTATCGTTATTCGTCAAAATGGATAAAAATGTTTGAAGAATCTCCTGGGACGATAGCAATTCATCCAGTTTTTTATTTGAAAGGGAATAATTATTTGATGGAAAGTCTTGCACTTATCAAATATCCCTCAAAATTTAAAGAAGTTCTTCAACAGATGATGTTAAGAACATCAAGTGATGAATTCCCTAAAAATGATAACTTAAAAGCGCTAATTTTCCAGTTTTATTATAGTAATAAACTCAATCTACATTTTCTTGAGGGCAGTTTTGAAGAAGGTGTCGTTATTGTGCCCGAAATTAATGAGGGAATTTTACAATTCAACAATCAAATTGACCCACACCACATAATGTTATTTTATTACAAGATTGCATGCGTATATTTTGGCGCGGACGATTATGAAAATTGTATCATTTATTTAGATAAAATAATCAGTAATAAGAGCTTAAAAATGAGAGAAGATTTATTGTGCTTTTCTAGAGTCTTAAATATTTTTGCGCACTATGAAGCTGGGTTTGATTATCATCTAGAAACACATCTGAGAGAGACTTACAAATTTTTGATCAAAATGAATGACCTACACGAAGTGCAAAAGGCAATGATTCGCTTTGTGAAGGGATTGGGTGATATCTATCCACATGATTTAAAGAAAGCTTTTGAAAATTTATATAAAGAATTAAAACAATACGAGAATGATCCTTATGAAAGGCGCTCTTTTTTATATTTAGATATTCTTTCATGGCTTGAGAGTAAAATTAATAATGTTTCGATTTCACATATTATAAAAAGTAAGGCATTTAATCTAAATCGAAAAGAACGGCCTTCCATATCCCCACTCTCTGCGGATCTGCGCTGAAAACAAGCGTGTCTTTTGTTACTGGGTGATATATCTCTAAGCTTCGCGCATGTAAGCTAATGCTTCCATCCCGATTTTTTCTAGGAGAACCATACTTTAGATCACCTTGAATAGGAAAATTAATTGCACTGAGTTGAGCTCTAATTTGGTGATGACGACCTGTTTCTAAATTTACTTCCAAAAGGTGGTAATTATCAAAGCTTTTCAACCTTTTGAAATAAAGTTTAGCTAATTTACTATTTGGAACCTTATTATTATGAGCTTTAGACTTATTTTGCTTTGTATTTCGTGTCATCCAGTGGATTAAATCACCTTTTTTGTATTTAAAATTTTTTGAGACAATTGCCCAATATGTTTTTTTGGGAGTTCTAAGTTTAAACTGATTATTTAACCGAACTAAAGCCTTAGAACTTTTTGCAAAAAGTACAACACCACTTGTTGGCCTATCCAGTCTGTGGACTAATCCAAGGTAAGTTGCACCTTGTTTGTTATATTTCTTTTTCAAAAAGGCTTTTACTGATTCTAATAGGGGAGTATCTCCAGTTTTATCTCCTTGAACTAGTTCACCAGCTTTTTTATTAATTACAATCAGGTGGTTATCTTCAAAAAGGATACGATCCTCCAAACTATTAATTAATATTGTTCATTATCATTTGGAAAATCCATTGACTTAACATCCCTACTGTATTTACTAATTGCCTTCTGGAGTATCTGATTTAAATCTAAATAACGACGCAAGAATCTAGGACTGAAATCTTTATTCATTCCTAGCATATCATGTAAAACAAGAACTTGACCATCTACTTTATTTCCAGCACCAATACCAATAATAGGAACTTTAATTGATTGTGCAGCTTGACCAGCTAGAGCCGAAGGAACTTTTTCTAAAACAATACCAAAACAACCTAACTGTTCGAGCATTTGTGTATCTTTTAATAACTGTACGGCTTCCTCTTCTTCTTTTGCCCGAACAGTATAAGTCCCAAACTTATAGATTGATTGGGGCGTTAATCCTAAATGTCCCATTACCGGAATACCTGCTTTTAGGATGCGTTCAATAGATTCTTTTACCTGGAGACCACCTTCTAGCTTCACTCCATGTGCGCCGGATTCTTTCATAATACGAATGGCAGAGCGAAGGGCTTCTTTTGAATCTGCTTGATATGTTCCAAAAGGAAGATCTACAATTACAAAAGCACGTTTTACTGAACGTACTACCCCGCTAGCATGGTAAATCATCTGGTCTAAGGTAATTGGCAATGTAGTTTCGTGACCTGCCATCACATTGGAAGCTGAATCACCGACTAAAATAACATCAATTCCTGCTTTATCAACAATACCACCAAAGGTATAATCATAAGCTGTCAGCATGGAGATTTTTTCTCCATTAGCTTTCATTTCTTGCAATGTTTTTGTCGTTATACGTGAATAGCTTTTTTTGGGTGAGGGCATTTTTTTTTTCAAAAATAGCATTTCTTAATTAAATTCATAGATGGTATTTATTGAATGTTTTTTTTGTAATGATGTAAAGTATTGTAAATCAATTTTTTTAGAATTAAATTATTCAACTGTCAAGCTGTCAGTATATACTTCATGGCACAATGCTTGAGTGTATTTTAAGAAATATTCAAAATATCATGAGTAAAATAATTGGAATTGATTTAGGAACTACAAATTCGTGTGTATCTGTGATGGAAGGAAATGAGCCAGTAGTCATACCCAATGCAGAGGGAAAAAGAACCACACCCTCTGTTATTGCTTTTGTAGAAGGTGGAGAAATTAAAGTTGGTGATCCAGCAAAAAGACAAGCTGTAACTAATCCAACAAAAACTATCGCTTCTGTTAAAAGATTTATGGGAAACAAGTTTTCTGAATCTAAAAAAGAAGTTAAAAACGTAGCTTACAAAGTTGTAAAAGGGGATAACAATACCCCACGTGTGGACATTGATGGTCGTTTATATACCCCTCAAGAATTGTCTGCTATGATTCTTCAAAAAATGAAGAAAACAGCTGAAGACTATCTAGGTCAGGATGTTAGTGAAGCAGTTATTACTGTACCCGCCTATTTTAATGACTCCCAACGTCAAGCGACAAAAGAAGCGGGAGAAATTTCCGGTTTGAAAGTACAACGTATTATTAATGAGCCAACTGCAGCTGCATTAGCCTACGGACTGGATAAAGGCGGAAAGGATCAAAAAATAGCAGTTTATGATCTTGGTGGTGGTACTTTTGATATATCTATCCTTGAATTAGGAGATGGAGTTTTCGAAGTACTTTCCACAAACGGGGACACTCACTTAGGAGGAGATGATTTTGATCAAGTAATAATTGATTTTCTTGCAGAAAAATTTATTTCAGATGAATCGATTGATCTCAGAAATGATCCAATGGCTTTACAACGCTTAAAAGAGGCAGCTGAAAAGGCTAAAATTGAGCTATCATCTTCTACACAGACAGAAATTAATCTTCCTTATGTTACTGCAACTGATTCAGGACCAAAGCATTTAGTAACTTCACTTACTCGGTCAAATTTTCAACAACTTGCAGACGAATTAGTAAAACGCTCTATGGCACCAGTTAAAAAAGCTTTAGATGATGCAGGTCTTTCGAAATCGGACATTGATGAGGTGATTCTAGTTGGTGGTTCAACACGAATTCCAGTTATCCAAGAAGAAGTTGAAAAGTTTTTTGGGAAAAAGCCATCAAAAGGAGTAAATCCTGATGAGGTAGTTGCTGTTGGCGCAGCCATCCAAGGAGGGGTATTGACGGGTGATGTTAAAGATGTATTATTATTAGATGTTACTCCACTTTCTCTCGGAATCGAAACTATGGGTGGAGTTATGACTAAATTAATAGAGTCCAATACCACAATACCTACCAAAAAATCCCAAACATTTTCTACTGCTGCAGATAATCAACCTTCAGTTGAAATTCATGTGCTTCAAGGAGAGCGATCGATGGCAACAGATAATAAAACAATTGGTCGTTTTCATTTGGATGGGATTCCCCCTGCGCAAAGAGGAACTCCTCAAATTGAAGTAACTTTTGATATTGATGCTAATGGCATTATTAAGGTCAGTGCTTTGGATAAAGCCACAAATAAGTCTCAGGATATAAGAATTGAGGCTTCTTCAGGTTTAACAGAGGAGGAAATCGAGAAGATGAAACAAGAAGCAGAAGCAAATGCTGATGCTGATCAGAAAGTTAAAGAGCAAGTTGATAAGCTAAATAGCGCAGACCAAATGATTTTTCAGACAGAAAAGCAATTGACTGAGTTTGGAGAAAAACTTTCCGATGACAAAAAAGCGCCTATTGAAGCTGCACTAGCTGATTTGAAAAAAGCACATGAAACAAAAGATCTAGAAGCAATTGATAAGGCTCTAGAAACTATCAATGAAGCTTGGAAAAATGCCTCTGAAGAAATGTATAAAGCTCAAGCAGAAGCTGGAGGAGCAGATCAAGCTGCTCAATCTCAGACAACAGATGCTCAGCCAGACTCAACAGGAGGAGATGATGTCCAAGACGTTGACTTTGAAGAAGTAAAATAAACTAGAAAATGGTTTATTTTCTAAAACCTCCTGTATTGTACGGGAGGTTTTCTTATTTTAATTATTAAACAACATGGATAAAGAACAAGTACTAAAGATTACCAATTCCATTTGTAAGAACACACTAATGGAGACTTTGGAAATTAAATTTACAGATGTAGGGGAGGACTTTTTAACTGCTCAAATGCCAGTGAATAAAAAAGTCTTTCAGCCTGACGGTGTATTACACGGCGGGGCAACAGCAGCTCTTGCGGAAAGCGTAGGGAGTGCTGCTGTTTTCGTTTTAAATAAAAATCCTAAAGCAATAGTTCGCGGGATTGAAATCACTGCAAATCATTTAAAAAGCATAAATTCTGGTAACGTTTACGCTACAGCAAGACCTATAAATTTAGGTAAAACCATCCAGCTTTGGGAAATCAGAATAGAGAATGAAAAAAAACAATTGGTCTCTATTTGTAAATTAACTACATACACAAGATATAAACAATAATGGATACCCCGCTTCTTAAAAAACTTAAAAAGCTGTGGAATTCAAAAAGTCCCTTTGTATTTTTCCGATTGCCAAAATCTAAGAAAGCAACTGTTTACTTTCAAAAAAACAACAAATTACATATTACTGATAATCTAAATTGTAGTGGATTTTTAATGGCCCCCTTTGACATAAAAAACCAAATTCCTTTTATTCCAGAAGAATTTTCAGAAAATTATGAGTTAAATAGAACTAAAGTTTTAGACCAGACAAAATCTGAATTGGTTTTGGATTCAAAAAATAAAGACTCTTTCAAAAATTTAGTAGAAAAGGCAAAAAAAAACATTAAATCTGGAAAAATAAAAAAGGTAGTTGTTTCTCAAACTCAAAAAGTAGTTAGTAGGAGGAATATCATATCTATCTTTCAAGATTTATTATATAATTATCCATTAGCAATGGTTTATCTGTGGCATCATCCCTCAATTGGCACTTGGTTTGGCGCTAGTCCCGAACAATTCATTAAAACTAAAGGTGATATATCCCAAACCATGGCACTAGCTGGAACTCAAATTTTTGATAAAAATAAACCCACCTCATGGTCAAATAAAGAAGTTGAAGAACAAGAACTCGTGGCTATTCAAGTGGAAAAAGATCTGAAAGTACTTTTTCCTAATAAACAAATACAAAAAAGTTCTGTATTTAATCATCGTGCTGGGAATTTGGTGCATCTATGTACATATTTTCGATTTCCCAAACTTAAAGGCAATTTATTTGAAGTCGCCCAAGGACTTCATCCAACACCTGCAGTAGGGGGTGTACCCAAAAAAGAAGCTCAAAAATTTATTTTTACCAATGAGCCATATGACCGAAGCTTTTACACAGGATTTTTAGGTCCTACAAGTAAACTTGAAACCCAATTATTTGTTAATTTACGCTGTGCTAGCTGGACTCCCAAAATCACAACCATTTATGTTGGCGCTGGAATAACTTTAAATAGTAATGCAGAAAAAGAATGGTTTGAAACTCAAAGAAAAGCAAAAACAATACTTAAGGTACTTTAATTTTTTTATTCTGCTTGTTATGTTAAGGGTTTTGTATTTTTATAGATAGTAATACGGACTTTCATTTATGCCTAATTACCCAACTATACCTCTTGCTCAAACTTTAGTTCGATTATGCGAATATTATGGTATTAATAGGATCGTTATCTGTGCAGGTTCTAGGAATGCCCCTTTAACTAACGGTTTTTTATCACAAGCTTATTTTAAAACCTATAGCTTAATTGATGAACGTTCAGCTGGATTTTTTGCTTTAGGCATGGCTCAGCAGTTAAAAAATCCAGTTGCTTTAGTTTGTACCTCAGGTTCTGCATTACTTAATTTTTATCCTTCCATAGCCGAAGCATATTACAATGACATTCCTTTAATTGTTATTTCTGCAGACAGGATGCCCCATCGAATTGACATTGGGGATGGACAAACAATTCGACAAACGGGTGTATTTGAACCACATTTAGAAGCTGAATCTGTTTTAAAACCTGATGTCATTCATTCTACTGACACATTATTGGAAAATCCAATGCAAAAACTACTTCCTCAAAATGCAAAACAGATTGTTGTTGAGCAAATACAAAAGCAGCATCAAGAATTCAATGAAAAAGAAATTGCCCGGGTGTTAATTACTGCTATAAAGAGAGGAGGACCAGTCCACCTTAATATTCCAATGGAGGAACCACTTTACGAGATGACTGATAAAATTATTCCATTACAAGAATTAACTCCCGTACAATCGGAGCAATTTGAAATTCCAAAAGATTTTGAAAATACTAAAAAAATATGGCATCAATGCTTAAAAAAGTGGGTGATAATTGGGCAATTAAGTCCTGATGAAATCCCTCAAGAGCTAATAAATAAGTTATGTAACGATCCATCTGTGGTTGTATTTTCTGAAAAAACATCTAATATTATTCATGGAAAAATGATTAATTCTATCGATGTTTTGATGGCGCCTTTAGAATTATCAGATATTAGAATTAAAGAGAAAATGGCTCCTGAATTATTATTAACATTTGGTGGAATGGTAGTTTCTAAAAAAATCAAATTTTTTCTTAGAAAACACCAAGCTAAACATCATTGGCATGTCGACTTAAAAAAAGCTTACAATACTTATTATTGTTTAGATCGTTTTTTTCAATTATCTCCAAGATTTTTCTTGAAAGCCTTATATGATAATTCAAAATTTAATAAAAGTAATTTTCAAAGTCAGATCCTTGGGACTTACAATATCTTTAGGTCGTCTGGTTTGGATTATCTTTCAAAAATTTCTTTTTCAGACCTTGCTGTTTTTCAATTCCTTTCACAAAAACTTCCTCCGCAAATACAAGTTCAACTTGCAAATAGTTCATCTGTCCGTTACGCGCAGCTATTTGATTGGCCCAAAAAAACAGTATTTTATTGTAATCGAGGTACTAGTGGAATAGATGGGAGTACATCAACAGCAGTTGGTGCTGCTCAAATTAGCCAGCTTCCTGTAGTATTGATTACTGGTGACCTTAGTTTTTTTTATGATATAAATGGGCTTTGGAATGAAACGATTAGGAAAAACTTCAAAATTATATTGATAAATAATCAAGGGGGAGGAATTTTTCGAATTTTACCGGGTAAAAAAGATACACCAGAATACGACAGGTACTTTGAAACAGTACATAGACGCAGTGCAAAATATATTGCTAAAACTTTTAATCTAAGCTATTCATGTGTAAACTCTTTGTGGGGTTTAAAAAGGAAGTTTTCTCATTTTATTAAATCTAATGATAAACCTCAAATTTTAGAAATCCAGACTCCTCGTTTGCAAAATGACAGCATATTACTGGATTATTTTAAATGGATGTCGTCTAATGCATAATGAATTTTCTAAAAATTTAATTTTGTATATTTTGGTTGTTATCTAAGTTATTTATTATATAATCTAACGGATCACTCATAATATTTTTAACTATTCACATCACTTAATTTTATCTATAATCCAATTCTTACAAAGAGGAGTTGGTATATAATTATTGGTATTTATAAAATGTATTATAGTGATTGTTTTGTTTATAAAAATTATATTTCACAAAACTTTAAATAAACTTTCGTTTGATTTTTTGAAGGCTTTCAATTACCAAAATCAATTCTTTTGCTCATAAATAATTCAGTATTTTTGTAAAAAACAGAAAAAGATGAGAACATGGGATTCCATAGAAATTTATAGTGATATTCTTTTTGAATTCTGCGATGGAGTAGCAAAAATAACCATTAATAGACCTGAGGTATACAATGCGTTTCGTCCTGAGACTAATATGCAGATGTTGGAAGCGATGGAAGTTTGTCGTGAGAGAAATGATATTGATGTAGTAGTACTTACTGGTTTTGGTGATAAAGCTTTTTGTAGTGGAGGTGATCAAAATGTAAAGGAGTAGGAGGATATGTTGGTGAAGACGGTGTTGCTAGACTCAATGTGTTGGATTTGCATAAGCGTATACGTGAGCTTCCTAAACCTGTTGTAGCCATGGTCAATGGCTATGCTATTGGAGGTGGTCATGTGCTTCATATAGTGTGTGATTTGACTGTCGCAAGTGAGAATGCCATTTTTGGTCAGACAGGTCCTAAAGTGGGAAGTTTTGACGGAGGTTTTGGATCCTCTTATTTAGCCCGACATGTAGGTCAAAAGAAAGCAAGAGAAATCTGGTTTTTATGTCAACAATATTCTGCTCAAGATGCTATGAAGATGGGTATGGTAAACAAGGTAGTACCTTTAAAAAATCTTGAAGACACCGTAATGGAATGGTGTCAAATTATGCAACAACGCAGTCCATTTGCGCTCCGGATGATAAAGCGGAGTCTGAATGCCGAATTAGATGGACAGCATGGTTTAATGCAATTAGCTGGAGATGCAACCTTAATGTATTATTTGATGGAAGAAGCCCAGGAGGGAAAGCAAGCCTTTTTAGAAAAACGGAAACCAAACTTTAAAAAATATCCTAAGTTTCCTTAATGCCATTAGAAAAAATAATAGTTTGGATTCAAGCAGTGCGTTTGCATACACTTCCCCTTTCCATCTCTGGTATTGTTGTAGGAAACGCTCTGTGTGTTCAAAATGCAGACTTTTCGTGGCTATTATTTATTTTAATGTTATTTACTGCGATTGCGTTTCAAGTTGTTTCGAATTTAGCAAATGACTATGGTGATGGAGTTAAGGGAATAGACAATTCTAATAGATTAGGACCTAAAAGGATGTTGCAAGCAGGTTTGTTAAATCGTCAGGCTCTAAAAAAGGGAATAATCTGTGTCGCTATAGTGGCTTTAATTCTTTCAACAATTCTTATTAAAATTGCTTTTGGAAGCGAATCATGGTTTTATTTTTTAATATTTTTCATATTAGCGGTTATGAGTATTTGGTCTGCAATTTCTTACACTGTGGGAGAAAGACCTTACGGATATCGAGGGCTAGGTGATTTGTTTGTTTTTATTTTTTTTGGACTTGTAAGCGTATTAGGATCATATTTCCTTCAATTGAAAGTTTTTTCATCGACTGCTATTTTGATGGCATTGGTCATAGGGTTTTTATCTGTTTCGGTTTTAAACCTAAACAATATGAGAGATCTAGAAAATGATACCGAAGGAGGAAAAAGAACGCTTGCTGTAATCCTAGGTGCGTTGTACGCAAAATACTACCATTATTCATTAATTATTAGCGCCGGTGGTATTTTATTTATCTTTTTTATTCAACAACCTCCTTTTTTTTATTGGCTTGTGTTAATTGGATTAATTCCTCTGGCTATCCACTTGAGGATGGTCATAAACAATAAAAATCCAAAATCTCTTGATCCTGAATTGAAAAATGTTGCTTTGACAACCTTTTTTCTGTCTATTTTAATTTTTATTACTTTTTATTTAGGTTAATGCAAGCAACATTTAAAAAACATCGATTAGAATTTAAAAATACAAGTAGAACCTCAAGGGGTTTATTGACTTATAAAGATAGCTGGTTTATAATTTTAAAAAAAGAAGGTAAAATTGGCTTAGGTGAATGTAGTGTTTTAGATGGATTAAGCCCCGATGATCCAGAAAAAATAGAACTTCTTTTAAGATCTCTTTGTGAAGCTCTTGTTAAGGGGACAGAATTACCTGATCTAACATATTGGCCGGCTGTTCGAATGGGATTAGAATCAGCACTTTTTTCCCTCAAATCTGAAAGTACATATTCATTATTTCCTTCTTTATTTACTAAGGGTAAAAAGCAGATTCCAATTAATGGATTGGTTTGGATGGGCGATTTTAAATTTATGAATGCTCAAATTCAAGATTTAATTATTTCTGGATTTGATTGTATTAAACTAAAAATAGGAGCAATAGATTTTGAAGCTGAGCTCAAGCTTTTGGATCAAATTAGGAAAATATATAACGAAAGGGAAATTACAATAAGGGTTGACGCTAACGGAGCATTTAAACCAGGTGAAGCACTTGAAAAATTAAAACGTATTAGTGATTATCAAGTGCATTCTATTGAACAACCTATTGCTACTATGCAATGGGAATCTATGGCCAATCTTTGTAGAAAAAGCCCTTTACCAATTGCTTTAGATGAAGAGTTAATAGGTCCCTATAATTCTTTTGAAAAGCAAAATCTTATCGATCATATAAAGCCTCAATATTTAATTATTAAACCAACTTTACTTGGTGGCTTTTTAGAGTCAGAAGCCTGGATTGATCTTGCAGAAAAAGCTTCCGTAGGGTGGTGGATAACTAGCGCATTGGAAAGCAATATAGGCTTAAATGCTATCGCACAATGGACTTATCAATTGGGAATTTCAATACCTCAAGGTTTAGGAACAGGATCTCTTTTTGTTAATAACATTTCAAGCCCTTTGTTTATAAAGAAAGGTTGTCTGGGGATTGATAATTCTCTACCTTGGAATTCAATTTTGTAATTAATGTTTTTAAAACAGGCAATCCAATACAATAATCCTTTTTGGATGTACCTTCTAGGATCTTTTGTAATACTTATTTTTAATATTATCGGTCAATTTCCTTTAACTTATGTAATCATGAAAGAAGGTTCAACCGTTCCTGGAGGTGATCCGATGGAAATGATGCGAAATATTGATAAAAACTTACAATTTTTTCTTCTTTTGATTCCATTTGTAATAGGATTTTTAGGACTCTGGTTAGTTGTAAAAAAGTTACATGAGCGCAGTCTTATTAGTATATCTACAGCTAGAAAACAAATAGACTGGAGAAGAATCATTTATGCTTTCTTGATTTGGGCATTAATAACTTTTCTTCTAATAACAATCAATTATGTTTTAAATCCAAATTCCTTTGTATGGAATTTTAATATACAAAAATTCGTAATACTTTTTTTTATTGCCATTTTTCTTGTTCCCTTTCAAACAAGCTTAGAAGAATATATTTTTAGAGGTTATTTAATGCAGGGCTTTGGGGGGATTTTTAAAAATGCATGGGCACCTTTATTGATAACATCTTTTATTTTTGGATGTTTACATTTATTCAACCCAGAAGTTGAAAAACTAGGATATGGTATTTTGACTTACTATGTCGGTACAGGACTATTTTTAGGAATTATGACGCTTATGGATGATGGAATTGAATTGGCACTGGGCTTTCATGCTGCAAACAATTTAATCACAGCCTTATTAGTCACTTCAAATTGGACTGCATTTCAGACAGAATCTATTTTGATAGATGTTTCAGAGCCTTCTTTAGGTTCAGAGTTATTATTATCATTATTTCTCTTTTACCCTTTATTTTTAGTCATAATGTCTAAAAAGTACGAATGGAATAGCTGGAAATCAAAACTTATTAATATACTGTAAAATGCAAATACCTCACTATACAAAAATTCACAATCGTTTTTTACTCAATGGTTTTTCCTATGACAGGGATGGATTAAAAATGGTTGCATATAGTTTTATTAAGGAAGGAGACAAATATGAGCAGTATTTAGGAGATTTTTTACTGGACTGGTTAGATTCATCAGAAACTATTATCCTAATAACATCAGGGACTACTGGCATATCCAAATTAATCTGTTTTAAAAAACAAGCTTTGGTAAATAGTGCGATTGCAACAGGAGAGTTTTTTGATGTTAATGTTAGTGACCGTGCTCTACATTGTCTTCCTGCGAATTTCATTGCTGGCAAAATGATGCTTATTCGGGCTATGATTCTAGGCCTTGAGCTTGATTTAATTTCACCATCTAGAAATCCCTTTCATAAAAATAATAAAAGTTATGATTTTGTTGCAATGACTCCTATGCAGGCCTTTCATTCATTAGCTAATATGAGTCAGGTTAAAGTATTGATTATTGGCGGTGCTTTTGTTTCAAAGTCACTTCAAAAAGCCTTACTAAAAACTAATGTTAAGGCTTATGAAACTTATGGTATGACAGAAACACTTTCACATATTGCTGTACGAACAATGAAGGATCCTTCTTCGGAGTTTCGATGTTTGCCTTATGTTGAGGTTTCTCAGGATGACCGTGGATGTTTAGAAGTAACTTCAGATTTATTGCAGGTTGATCATTTTGTAACTAATGATGCGATTGAACTTTTAGGAGATCGTCGATTTAGATTAATAGGTCGCATTGATGAGGTAATAAATTCAGGGGGGATTAAGTTACATCCTCAGCAAATTGAACGTAAACTATCTCAAGTTCTTAATATGCATTTCTTTATTGGTGGAATAGTGGACGAGACATTGGGAGAAAAAGTGATTTTGGCATTAAAATATTCTCCAAGTTTAAAATTGGATAAGATCTTAGAAAAAATTAAAGAGTTTTCTAAATTAGAAACCTATGAAATTCCAAAATCCATCATAATTTTCCCTGATTTTGTTGAAACTGAGAGTGGGAAAATTAGAAGAAAACAAACACTTTTACTTGATCCAATTTCAGTTTTAGACCTGTAAAATACCCATGTTAAACTTTTCTTGAGAAGGTGATTCATTTGCTACTTCTATTCCTAAACTAATCCATTTTCGAGTATCTATAGGATCTATCACAGCATCGATCCATAGCTGGGAAGCCGCGTATAAGACATCTGTTTTTTCCTCATAGTGTGTCTGAATTTCTTTTTTTAAATCTTCTTTCTTTTGCTCTTGTGTTTTCTTATTCCCTTTTTTTGAGGATGCTTTTTCAATTTGCAATAATACATCTGAAGCTTGGGCACCTCCCATAACAGCAATTTTGGCTGTTGGCCAAGCAACCATAAATCTTGGATCAAAAGAACGGCCGCACATAGCATAGTTTCCGGCACCAAAAGAATTTCCAATTACGATTGTAAATTTTGGAACAACTGAATTAGAAACAGCATTCACCATTTTTGCCCCATCTTTGATTATGCCTCCATGTTCTGCCTTGCTACCCACCATGAATCCAGTAACATCTTGAAGGAAAACAAGAGGAATGTTACGTTGATTACAATTTGCGATAAATCGTGTTGCTTTATCTGCAGAATCACTATAAATTACCCCACCAAATTGCATTTCGCCTGTTTTACTTTTTACCACTTTACGTTGGTTGGCAACAATGCCTACAGACCAGCCATCAATTTTTGCATAGGTCGTAATGATGGTTTTACCGTATTCTTTTTTGTATTCATCCATTGAGTTGGCATCAACCAAATGATTTAAAAGATTGTATGCATCATAGGTTTGTGTCCTCTCTTTTGGTAAGCAACCATAAATTTCTTCGAGAGGTAACTGCGGATTGAGCACTTTGGATTTGTTAAATCCAGCTTTTGCTCGATTTCCCATTTTTTCAATCAAACTACGAATTTTATCCAAGGCAGCATGATCATCTTTCACTTTATAGTCAGTGACACCACTAATACTACTGTGGGTATCTGCTCCTCCTAAAGTTTCATTATCGATTTTTTCACCAATGGCTGCTTTTACTAAATAACTTCCTGCTAAAAAGATACTTCCTGTTTTTTCTACGATAATAGATTCATCAGACATAATTGGTAAATAAGCACCCCCTGCAACACAGCTACCCATAATTGCAGCAATTTGAACAACACCCATACTGCTCATTCTTGCATTATTTCTAAAAATTCGACCAAAGTCCTCTTTATCAGCAAAAATTTGATCTTGAAGGGGAAGAAAAATACCCGCACTATCAACCAGATAGATGATCGGTATTCGATTTTCCATTGCGATTTCTTGTGCTCGCAGATTTTTTTTTGCGGTCATTGGAAACCATGCTCCAGCTTTAACAGTTGGATCATTTGCCACAATGACACAGGGTCTACCAACTATTTTTCCAACTACAACTACTACTCCCGCTGAAGGACAGCCACCATATTCTTCATACATATTTTCGGCCGCTAAGGAACCAATTTCAATAATATCATTGGGGTTGTCTACCAGTGCATCAATTCGCTTTCTAGCACTTAATTTTCCTTTTTCTTCAAGTTTTTTTAAGCGTTCTTTACCTCCACCAAGCTTATTTTTTCTGACTTTTGACTCTAATGCAGCCCAAGCTATTTTGATCGCATCTTTATTTTTCTCTTGTTCTAATTCCATACGTAAAAATTCTTCTATACTAAAGTACTAATTTCTATAGGTAGGGTTTTAAATAAAAGTTCGATATTTGTCTTTTCCATTCAAAAACATGAGCTTAAACAAAAATAAAATTTTTGGTTATACAGCCTTAGTAATGGCATTACTTGGGACAGCTTTGATACTTATTGGCTTACTTAAATATCCTGAATATGCTATCGGATTTTCCATTGCTGGTGTTGGCTTTTACTCAATAGCATGGGCATTTAATGCATTAAAAGGTAGAATTTAATATGACAGACGATAAAAAAGTAATTTTCTCTATGAGTGGGGTTAGTAAAACCTATCCCAATGCAAATCAACCTGTTTTAAAAAATATATATCTGAGCTTTTTTTACGGAGCTAAAATTGGAATTTTAGGGCTTAATGGCTCAGGAAAATCTACATTACTTAAGATTATTGCTTGTCTAGATACCAATTTTCAAGGAGATTTAGTGTTTTCAAAAGATTACAGTTTGGGTTACCTCGAACAAGAACCTGTTTTAAATGATGAAAAAACAGTTTTGGACGTTGTTAAGGAAGGAGCTGCAGCGATAGTTGCAATTTTAGATGAGTATAATAGTATCAACGATCAATTTGGACTTCCTGAGGTCTATGAAAATGCCGATAAAATGCAGCAATTGATGGATCGACAGGCTAAACTCCAAGATGAAATAGATGCTGCAAATGCATGGGAACTAGATACTCAATTGGAAATTGCAATGGATGCACTCCGCACACCACCTGGAGATATGAAGATTGGTGTTTTATCAGGAGGAGAAAGAAGACGTGTAGCTCTCTGCCGCCTTTTACTCCAAAAACCTGATGTTCTTCTTTTAGATGAACCTACGAATCATTTGGACGCAGAATCTGTCCACTGGCTAGAACATCATTTAGCCCAATATCAAGGTACTGTCATTGCCGTAACACACGATCGTTATTTTTTAGATAATGTCGCTGGATGGATTTTAGAATTGGATCGAGGTGAAGGAATTCCATGGAAAGGAAATTATTCTTCTTGGTTGGATCAGAAATCAAAACGATTAGCACAAGAACAGAAGCAAACTTCTAAGCGCCAAAAAACCCTTGAGCGTGAATTGGAATGGGTTCGTATGGCACCAAAAGGTCGTCAAAGTAAACAAAAAGCGCGTTTGTCAAACTACGACAAGTTGATGAGTCAAGATCAAAAACAAGTAGATGAAAAACTTGAGATCTTTATTCCAAATGGACCTAGATTGGGAAATAATGTAATTGAGGCAAACCATGTTTCCAAAGCTTTTGGAGATAAACTATTATATGACGATTTGAATTTTATGCTTCCTCAAGCTGGAATTGTAGGTGTCATAGGCCCAAATGGAGCAGGCAAATCTACAGTCTTTAAAATGGTAATGGGAGAAGAACAAGCTGATGTTGGAAGTTTTAGTATCGGTAGTACAGTAAAGTTGGCCTATGTGGATCAGTCTCATTCCAATATTAACCCTGAAAAAACAATCTGGCAAAACTTCAGTGATGAGCAAGAATTGATCATGTTGGGGGGGAGACAAGTTAATTCAAGAGCTTTCCTTAGTCGTTTTAATTTTAGTGGAAGTGAGCAAAATAAAAAGATATCTACCCTTTCTGGAGGAGAGCGGAACCGATTACACCTTGCCATGACTTTAAAAGAAGAAGGAAATGTTTTATTGCTCGATGAGCCAACCAATGATCTGGATGTTAACACATTGAGAGCTTTAGAGGAAGGTTTGGAAAATTTTGCAGGTTGTGCAGTAGTTATCTCTCACGACCGCTGGTTTTTAGATAGGATTTGTACACATATACTCGCTTTTGAAGGCGATTCGCAAGTTTATTTTTTCGAAGGTTCATTCTCTGATTACGAGGAAAATAAAAAGAAACGCTTAGGTCAAGATATTATACCTAAACGAATTCAATACCGAAAATTAACTCGAGACTAAGAGTCTAATTTCAATTCCATTTTAATGTTTCCTCGAGAGTAGTTGATACCTGGATCAATTGGTACTTCTAAAAACCCATATTTTTTGTAAAGATGGATTGAGTTTTCTAAAATGGTATTGGAATATAAGATTAATGATTTCCAATAATGCTTCTCAGCATGACGAATAACAAACTGCATAATTGAATTTCCGTATCCTTTTCCACGTTCTTTTGGAGTCACAGCCATTTTACTAAATTCATACAAACCATCTTCTTTCTTTAAAAAAGCAAAAGTACCTATTGTTTTTTCTTCTTTTAGCATCATAAAAATGCTTCCCCCATTATCTAGAATTTCGCGTTTTGGATTATCTAAAATCAATTCGTCATAAGGCTCTACTTCAAAATAAGCCTCTAACCATTCTACATTTAATGCTTTAAAGTCAGGTGCATCAATTGAAAGATAAGGGCGAAAATAGATTTCTTCAGTCATTTCTTATCATATCTTCTGGACGTACCCAAGCATCAAATTCTTCAATGGTTAAATAACCAAGTGCTAAGCTAGCTTCTCTTAAAGTAATTCCTTCTTTATGAGCTTTGTTGGCAATTTCTGCAGCTTTGTAATAACCGATTTTAGTATTCAGCGCGGTGACAAGCATTAAGGAATTTTGAACCAATTCATTAATTCTGTTATGATTGGGCTCTATTCCAAGTACACAATTTTCGGTAAAACTAACGCATGCATCACCGAGCAAGCGGGCAGATTGCAAAATGTTAGCAGCCATCAAGGGTTTAAAAACATTTAATTCATAATGTCCTTGGGTTCCAGCTACTGTAATCGCAACATCATTCCCCATTACTTGGGCACAAACCATAGTCAATGCTTCACACTGGGTTGGATTTGTTTTACCAGGCATTATAGAACTTCCTGGCTCATTTGCAGGGATGATAAGTTCACCTATACCGGAACGTGGACCAGAGGCCATTATTCTAATGTCATTACCAATCTTATTTAAAGATACAGCGATTTGTTTTAAAGCTCCATGTGATTCAACAAGAGCGTCATGAGCAGCTAATGCTTCAAATTTATTCTTAGCGCTTTTAAAGGGTATTTCTGTAAATTCTGCAATGTATTCAGCAACTAAATCAGCATAGCCTTCAGGCGTGTTGATTCCTGTTCCAACCGCAGTTCCTCCTAATGCTAGCTCTGACAAATGATCCAAAGTATTTTCTAGTGCATTAATTCCGTGGTCTAATTGGGAAACATAACCGGAAAACTCTTGACCTAAGGTTAGGGGAGTGGCGTCCATCATGTGTGTACGTCCAATTTTGACAACTTTTTTGAAGGCTTCTGATTTTTGTTTTAGTCCGTTTCTAAGTTTTTCGATCCCTGGGAGAGTAGTCTCAACTATCATTTTATAAGCCGCAATATGCATCCCTGTAGGAAAGGTGTCATTTGAAGATTGTGATTTGTTAACATCGTCATTAGGTGCGAGCATTTTTACACCAGCTCCTAATGTATTTCCGGCCAGCACATGTGCACGGTTTGCAATAACCTCATTGACATTCATATTACTTTGTGTTCCAGAGCCTGTTTGCCAAATTACTAATGGAAATTGATCGTCGTGCTTGCCCTCTAAAATTTCATTACAGACTTGAGAGATCAGGTCTCTTTTAAACTTATCTAAAACACCAAGTTTGTAATTGGTATATGCTGCTGCTTTTTTAAGGTAGGCAAAACCGTAAACTATTTCTAAAGGCATTGAAG
>JAQWNZ010000013.1 GCA_029246125.1 Flavobacteriaceae bacterium | reverse complement strand
TCCAGATGGATAAGTTCTTATTTAATCCTATCAGATTAAAAATCATGTCATCTTTAATTAATAAAAGTCAATGTGATTTTAATTATTTAAAAAAAGTAACTGAATCTACTCAGGGTAATTTGAGCATTCAATTGAAAAAATTAAAAGAAGAAAAATATATTGAAATTGAAAAAACATTTAGTAATAATTACCCTAAAACTAGTTGTTCAATTACAAAAAAAGGGAAAATAAAATTTGAAGAATTTTTTAATAGTTTAATTAAAATGAAAAACTCGTAATCTGAATTATAAAAAATATAACACAGTAATGATTTAATATTTCTAAACACAATGATGTTACATTTTGCTATTTGTATAGTCTAATAAATTTAATTTATAAATAAAAATTAAGTAACGTTTACTTCTCATTTATAAAATAATATTAAGTTTGCATTTGACAACGAAAAATCAATGATAAAAATTAATAACCTACATAAATCATACAAAATGGGATCTTCTTCTCTTCATGTATTGAAGGGAATAAATTTTAATATTCAAGAAGGAGAACTAGTTGCAATAATGGGTTCTTCTGGATCTGGAAAATCAACTTTACTCAATATTTTGGGTATGTTAGATGTTGCAGACGAGGGGGAATATATATTAGATGACATTCCTATCAAAAATTTAAATGAAACCAAAGCTGCTAATTACCGTAATAAATTTTTAGGATTTGTATTTCAATCTTTTAATTTGATAAACTATAAATCTGCTTTAGAAAATGTTTCTCTTCCACTTTATTATCAAAAAATTCCAAGAAAAGAACGTCAAGCGATTGCATTACATTATCTCGAAAGTGTTGGGCTTAAGGACTGGGCCACTCATTTACCAAGTGAATTATCTGGAGGTCAAAAACAGAGAGTTGCAATTGCCCGCGCTATGGCATCAAGACCTAAAGTATTATTAGCTGATGAACCTACTGGAGCGTTAGATACAAAAACATCTTATGAGGTCATGGATTTAATTCAAAAAATTAATCAAGAAGGTAAAACTATTTTAGTAGTTACTCACGAGCTTGATATTGCAAAAATGTGTAAAAGGATTGTCCAGCTTAAAGATGGTGTAATTATAAAAGACGAAAATATAAATCAAGTTTTAGCCTCAGAACATGTTTAATAAAGACCGCTGGATAGAAATATTTGAAACAATTGGTAAAAATAAACTTCGAACCTTTTTATCAGGATTTACTGTTGCTTTAGGTATTTTCATTTTTATTATTCTTTTTGGGTTAGGAAATGGATTAAAAAATACATTCCAAGAGTTTTTTTTAGATGATGCGAGTAATGTAATATACTTGCAACCTGGGAAAACATCTATGCCATATAAAGGATTTAAATCAAATAGAGAAATTGAGTTTAAAAACGAAGATATGGAGGATATAAAAGAGAATTTTCCAATGTTTACTGAATACGTTACACCAAGAATCACTCGTAGCGCATTAGTTCGTTATAAAAATGAAAATAACAGTTACACTACACGTGCAGTAGCCCCTGGGCATCAATTTGTTGAGAAAACGATTTTAATGAAAGGACGATATATCAATCAAATTGATCTTGACAAAAAAACAAAAAATGCAGTAATAGGTCGTTTAGTAGCCAAAGATTTATTTAAATCTGAAGATCCTATAGGGAAGTATATTAATTTAGGCGAAACAGCTTTCAAAGTTATTGGCGTTTTTCAAGATGATGGAGGGGATAATGAGGAGCGTTTTATTTTCATTCCATATACAACTCGTCAATTAATAGAAAAAAATAACGATAAAATTGGTCAAATTATAATTACTTTCCCTAAAGAAATTGGTCATGTTGGAGCAATAGCATTTGAAAAGACACTTAAAAAATATTTTAAAAATAAGAAATCTATTGATCCAGAAGACCCAAATGGAATTTTTATAAGAAACCCAACTGATAATTTAAGAGATACACAATCATTTGCTATAGGTCTTCAAATTATTGTGAGCTTTGTTGGATTAGGAACTCTTATAGCAGGAATAATAGGGATTTCAAATATAATGGTTTTCGTAGTCAAGGAAAGAACTAAGGAATTAGGAATACGAAAAGCCTTAGGAGCAACACCTAAATCGGTGATTCAAATGATTCTTCAAGAATCAGTTTTTATAACAACTATTTCTGGGTATATAGGCTTGTTTTTAGGAATTATAGTTTTGGAAAATATCGGCTTAAAGTTAGAAGAGTATTTCATAAAGAATCCGTACATAGATCTAGGTACTTCTATAGCAGCTACAATTATTTTAATATTATTTGGTGCCATAGCGGGTTATATCCCTGCAAAACGTGCTTCAAGTATCAAACCCATAGTTGCATTGAGAGATGAATAGTCTAAGAGTAATATTTGATAAAGACACATGGCAGGAAATTTTTGGATCTATTTCCAAAAATAAGACCCGAACCATAATTACAGTTATAGGGGTACTTTGGGGGATTTTCATTTATATAGCCCTCTCTGGAGCTGCAAAAGGATTAGATAATGGTTTTGAGAGACAATTTGAAAATATAGCTATGAATTCAATGTTTATTTGGGGTATGCAGACTAGTGTTCCTTATGATGGATTTAAAACCGGACGAAATATCAAGCTAAAACTTTCTGATATTGATATTATAAGACAACGTGTTCCAGAAGTAGAATTTATTGCTCCGAGAAATGTTAGAGGTGTTTTTGGTGGAGCAGCTCCTCTGGTAGTTCGTAATAATAAGTCGAGTAACTACAATGTCTATGGAGATTATCCTGAATATACTAGGATTGCAACAAAAAAGATCTTTGATGGAGGACGTTTTATTAATGAAGAAGACATTAAATACTCAAGAAAAGTATGTGTTATTGGCGAAAAAACAAAAATGGAACTTTTTGAAAAAGATGAAAACCCGATAGGACAATACATAAGGATAGATAATATTTATTTTCAGGTAATTGGAGTCCATAAATTCATCCCTGGAGGCGGTTTTGAAACTGATGGCGATATTTACATCCCTTTTGAAACATTTAAAAAAATATATAATACTGGAGATAGAGTTCAGTGGTTTACAATTGCTGCTTATGATAATGCAGATGTTGTAGCTGTTGAAAAAGAGGTAAAAACAACATTAAAGAAAATTCACAGAGTTTCTCCAGATGACGAACGTGCTTTTGGGGGATTTAATCTAGGTGAAATTTTTAACAAAATAATAGGATTCTCTAAAGGTATGACCTTGTTATCTTTAATTGTTGGAATTGCAACTATTATAGCTGGAGTCATAGGAATTGGAAATATTCTTCTTATCTCAGTAAAAGAACGTACAAAGGAATTGGGAGTTCGTCGGGCCTTAGGAGCTACACCATCTGAGGTCAGAAATCAGATCATTATAGAATCAGTTTTTTTAACACTTATTGCTGGTATTCTTGGAATTATATTGGGCGCTTTGGTGCTATCAGGTATTAATCTGGCCACTGCTGATTTAACAGATTTTCCCTATACAAATCCAACTGTTCCAATTCCTTTTATACTTGGAGCTTTATTTATCATGATTTTTTTAGGAACACTGATAGGACTTATTCCAGCACAAAGAGCAGTAAGTATTAAACCCATAGACGCTTTAAGAGAAGAATAACAAAAAAATAAAACATTAATATGAAAATTTTAAAATATATCGGAATCGTACTTTTAATTTCAGGAGTCTTATTTGCAATGGCTTATTTTATTAAGACAAATGATAAATCTGTTATAGAATACGAGACTCAAACTGCAATGATAACTAATATAGAAAAAAAGACAGTAGTTACGGGAAAGGTTATACCTGAGGAAGAGGTAGAGATAAAACCGCAAATTCAAGGGATTATTGAAGGTCTTTTTGTTAAAGAGGGAGACCTTGTTGAAACAGGAGATCTATTGGCCAAAATAAAAGTTGTTCCTAATGAGCAAAACTTAAATAGCGCTAGAGGAAGACTTCAAAATTCTAAAATTGTATTAAATAATTCTAAGATAGAATTTAATAGAAATAAAAATCTTTTTGATAAAGGTATTATTTCAAAACAGCAATTTCAAAATATTGAATTGCAATATAATCAGGCCAAACAAAATGTAAACAATGCAGCCTCTGATTTAGAGATTATTCGTTCAGGCTCTGCTGGAGGAGTTGCTTCTGCAAATACAAACATTAGAGCGACCGTACCTGGGACCATACTAGAAATTCCTGTTGAAGAAGGATTTCAAGTGATTGCTAGTAATAGTTTTAATGCTGGGACTACTATAGCAACTATTGCGGATATGAATAAAATGATTTTTGAAGGCAAAGTAGACGAAGCAGAAGTAGGAAAACTAAGAGTTGGAATGTATTTGGATGTCAACTTAGGTGCAATTGAAGACCAATCTCTTGAAGCAAAATTAAATTTTATTGCCCCAAAAGGCAATGAAGAACAAGGAGCTGTTCAATTTATTATAGAAGCTGATTTATTTTTAAATGATTCAATTTTTATTCGAGCAGGGTACAGTGCTAATGCTTCATTGGTTCTTGAGAAAAAAGACAATGTAATGGCTATTTCAGAATCTTTATTACAGTTTGACAGAGAGACTGAAGAACCTTATGTTGAAATAGCTATTGGAGAACAGAAATTTGAAAGGCGTGATGTTGAAATAGGACTTTCTGATGGAGTTAATGTAGAATTGATTTCTGGAATTTCAATGGAGGATAAGATTAAGGTATGGAACAAGACAGAACCAATAAAAAAGGGTGATGAAGATTCTGAGCGGGTAGGACAGAAGAATTAATTAGGTAAATTTTTTAAATAAATAATATGAGCATTGGAAAATTTAGTATCCAAAAAATGAAAAATATTAAAATAGTTTTACTAACTTCCTTTTTTCTTTTTGCCTTTAGTGCTATTGGTCAAATGAAGCAATATACTCTAGAAGAATGTGTTCTTTTAGCCTTGGAAAAAAATATCAGTATTAAACAATCCGAGCTTGAGTTAGAATCAGCAGAAATTGATAAAGATGTCGCAAGGGGAAGTTTTTTACCAAGAGTAAATGCTCAATCACAACATATTTGGAATAATGGCTTGAGTCAAAATATCACCAATGGATTAATTGAAAATCTTACTACTCAGTTTTCTTCTTTTGGCGCTAACATAGGAGTGACTTTATTCAATGGTCGCCAAAATATAAATCAGTTGTTGAGAGCTAATTTAAACTTATTAGCACGTCAGTATCAGCTTGAAGACATGAAAGATGATACAAGTCTTTTTGTCGCAAATGCTTATCTTCAAGTAATGTTTAACAGGGAGTTAGAGCAGGTACAGCGGTATCAGCTTGAACTTGCAAAACAGGAATTAAGGCGAACTCAGTTAAGTATAGAATCTGGAATTTTAACACCTGTAGAGATCTTTGAAATCGAGGCAAATATTGCTACTCAAGAACAGGCTGTTGTTCAATCCGAAAATGCTTATCGTTTGTCAAGAATCAATTTGGCACAACTACTTTTAATTACAGATTATGAAAATTTTGACATTGCCAAAGAGAATTTTGACATTCCCTTTTCTGAAATTTTAACCGAAAAGCCAAGAGCTATTTTTGAAAAAGCTTTGACTCAAAGGAATGATATAAAACTAGGGATAACTAATTTAGAAATTGCGGAAAAAGATATTGATTTAGCCAAAGGGGCATTGATGCCTACTTTATCAGCCTTTTACAATTACAATACTAGAATTTCATACTCAGATAGATTTATTGAAACTGGCAACTTGGTTCAAACACCTATAGGTATTGTACAAGAAAATGGAGCTATAGTAGTAAGTCAATTTCCAGAAAGAGAAATTACAGGACCTTTATCCTTTGGTAATCAGTTTAGCCAAAACGATGGTCAGAGTTATGGACTTTCGCTAAATATTCCAATTTTTAATGGGCTTTCTGCAAAAAATAATATCAAAAGAAGAAAACTTAATTTAAAGCGATTAGAAAATCAACTTGAACAGACTAAATTGGACTTGGAAAATACTATAAATCAAGCTTATAATAATGCTAGTGGCGCATATAAGTTTTATGATGCCTCTGAAAAAACTTTGATTGCCCGAAAACAAGCTTTTGACATAGCTAAACAACGTTTTGATGCAGGTGTACTGAATTCCTTTGATTTTGTTCAGGCAAGACAACGTTACCAAATTGCATCATCTGATATTATTCGTGCTAAGTTTGATTATATTTTCAAGTTGAAGGTCTTGGAATTTTATTTTGGTCTACCCTTAAAAAATTAAAAAGTCATTAACAACATTATTTATCTTTATACTATCGGCCTTTTAAATTTTTTTAATTTGATACTATAAGCTATTGTTTAATTTAAAAAGTATTGAATAGTATATTATATGGCTTATATTCTTCATATTGAAACCTCAACCAAACAGTGCTCTGTAGCACTTGCTTATAAGGGTAAACCTCTTTCTTCAAGGGTTTTAAATAGCGAATCATTTAGCCATAATGAAAAATTACACCTTTTTATTTCTGAAGTTTTAGAAGAGGCTAATTTAAAACCAAAACAATTGGATGCTATATCAGTAAGTAAGGGACCTGGATCTTATACTGGATTGCGTATCGGTGTTGCAGCCGCAAAAGGATTTTGTTTTGCCTTAGACATTCCTCTTATTGCTTTGAATTCTCTTGAAATTTTAGTTCAAGGTGATACTCAAGCTGAATTTGAATTAATTATTCCAATGATGGATGCCAGGAGAATGGAAGTTTATACTGCAATTTTTGATGGAAGTAAAAACTGGATAAATCAAACTTCAGCTTTAGTTTTGAATCAGGATTCCTTCAAAGAAATAGTAAAAGATAAAACTGTACTATTTTTGGGAAATGGTACAAATAAATTTCAAGAATTAATTCCAGAAATCAATTTGACACATAGTTTCGAAAACAATTATCCAAATGCAATTGACATGGTTGAATTAACTTGGGGAAAGTACATCTCAGAAGATTTCGAATCTTTAGCTTATTTTGAACCTTTTTATTTAAAAGATTTTCAAACAACAACCCCTAAAAAAAATAATGATTAACCGTTTAGAGCAACGACATTCTCAATTTGTCCAGGCATCATTTCTTTAAGCATATTTTCAATGCCGTTTTTCAATGTAAAAGTAGATGATGGACAACCACTACATGCACCCTGTAGAATAACCTGAACAGTTTTATCTTCTTTATTATATGAGTCAAACTGAATATTACCTCCATCTGAGGCCACTGCAGGTTTTATGTATTCATCTAAAATAGATATAATCTGTTCTTCTGTTTGTCCCAAATTTTTGGTCCCTTTTTGCTTTCTGATAGGAATTTTTTGTTGTGGGACTTCTTTTAAAACAAGATTTCCTTCTTCAATATATTCTCTAATAAATTCTCTAACTTCCATAACTATACTATCCCAGTCAGCTATTTCATATTTGGTGATAGATACATAATTAGAGTCAATAAATACCTCTCTAACAAAGGGAAAGTGAAATAATTTTTCGGCCATTGGAGCATTGCTAGCTTCATCTATGTTTTTAAATTCAATACTTTGAGTCACTAAAGCCTTATTTGATACAAATTTCATTACTGATGGATTAGGAGTACTTTCAGCGTAAACACTCACAGGAATTTTATCATTCGAAGTGGCTTCTATAACTATACCTCCGTCGTTGAGGTATTGTTGAAGTTGTTCTTGAACTTCTTCTATAACTTCTTCCCATTCAAGAATATCAAATCGTTCAACTTCAATTTTTTTCTCAAATAAGCGGACAGATTTAACAAAAGGGAGGTAAAAAAGTTGCTGGATAAGTGGTGCACCTTTTGCATCATCAATATTTTGATAGTGGATTTCTTTTTTTGAACCGATAGCATGATTTAGTTTAAATACAGCCCAAGGGTTTCCTTTCTCCACAAATGTATTTATTTGATAACTCTTCATATTAGAACTTATTTTATTCAAAAATAGTCAAAGCAAAAAGATTTTAAAACTGAATTTATTCGAATTGTAAAAATTTCATTTTTTGTAAATTTAAATATCTAAAATAATTAGAATGTTAAATAAGTCTATTAGAGGTTTTACACCTTCCTACGGTATAAACTGTTTTTTTGCCGAGAACGCTACTCTTATTGGGGATGTAATAATTGGAGACAATTGTTCAGTGTGGTATCAAGCAGTTATAAGAGGCGATGTCAATAAAATTGTCATTGGTGACAATGTTAATATACAAGATGGCGTAATTATTCATGCCACATACGAAAAATCTTCAACACATATTGGTAATAATGTATCTATAGGTCATAACGCTATTGTTCACGGTTGTGAGATTGAAGACAATGTTTTAATTGGCATGGGGAGTATTATAATGGATCATTGTAAAATTGGAACTAATAGTATAATTGCAGCAGGTGCTATATTGCCTCAGGGGACAATAGTGGAATCTGGATCAGTTTATGCAGGTCTTCCAGCTAAAAAAATTAAAAATTTGACTAAAGACCTTCAAAAAAATGAAATTACCCGTATTGCAAAAAATTACTTATTATATGCTTCTTGGTACAAAAAATAGAGATCAAAAAAACCATCCGATAATGAGATGGTTTTAAATTACAATTATTTAAATAACCTTAACTTAAAATCCAAGATCGGTTTTTACATCAGCCATTAAATCTTTTCCAGCAGCCATTATTACGCTTCCTCCTGCACTTGAGTCCAAAACATAATCATATCCTTGCGTTGCAGCTACTTTTTCAATTGCAACCCTTGCTTTGTCGTAGAGAGGACGCATCATATCGGCAGAACGTTTTTGCAATTCTTGCGCAGCAGTCTCTCTGAACTCTTGAATTCGTTGTTGCATTTCTTGTAATTCAACTTGGCGTTGTTGATTGATTAAATCTGTTTGATTTTGAGCATCACCCTGATATGTTTGAGCTTTAGTTTGGAATTCTTTAACAGAATTTTCCATTTCCTTGGCGTACTGCTCCTCTAATTTTTTTAGCTCAGCTTGAGCCGAAATTACTTCTGGCATCTCGCTAATTAGTTGTTGAGTATTAATGTGAGCTACTTTTGATTGAGCCATCATATTTAATGGCGCAAGAAAAAGTGTTAAACTGACTATAAATATAGATAAGAGTTTCATAAATGTTTGAATATTTAGTTTTTTAAACTGGATGCTTTTGATTTTAAAGCTTCTATTTGGTCTTTTCTTTTTTGAATTTTCTGTTGTCGATTAATTTTTTTAACTACCAGATCGCTAATATCGTAATTTTTTACGGAATACAACATCGTTGCAGTAGAAGATCGATCAAAAATAAAATCATATTTACTTTCTTCTGCAACTTGTTTTACAATCGACATTACCTGGTCCTGCAAGGGTTGCATTAATTTAAAACGTTGAATTATCATATCACCATTTGGGCCAAATCTTTTTTCTTGTAACCGGATGATTTCAGAAGCAAAGTCTTGGATTTCAAGCTCTCTGTCTTTAATTAACTCAGGTGTCAAGATAATCCTTTCAGTATTTAACTGGTCTTTGATTTGTTCAAGTTCTAATTTTTTAATTTCAATTTCTTTTTTCCAATTTTCAATATTTTTACCTAAGAGATCACTTGCTTTATTGTATTCGTCTACAGTTCCTAAAATGTAAGCCATATCAATATAACCAACTTTTGTGCCTCGTTGACCGTAAACTAATAAGCTAAATAGTATCGTTATAATTATAAAATATGTACGTAGAAGCTTGTTTTTCATTACATTATTAACGAAGTAATGTTTTAATTAGTATAGACTTAAAATTTATTAAAAACGTTGTCCTATGATAAAATGAGTTTCCCACCCATTTGGAGTATTAATATTTGGATTAGCATTATCAAAACCATATGCAAAGTCTATACCCAAAAGACCAAATGCTGGCATGAAGATTCTAACACCTGCACCAGCCGAACGCTTTGAATTAAAGGGGTCAAATTCTCTAAAGCTATTGTACCCGTCTCCAGCTTCTAAAAAAGACAGTGCATAAATAGAGGCGCTAGGTTTTAAGGTTATAGGATAGCGAAGTTCAAGAGAGAACTTATTATAAATAACTGACCCGTCATTTCCTGATAAGGATTGATTTGGATATCCTCTAAGCGCGATAGTTTCTCTTCCATCCAATGCGTAACTAACCATACCGTCACCTCCTAAAAAAAAGCGCTCAAAAGGAATATTTCCTCTATCACTATTATAAGAACCTATAAATCCAAAATCTGCTTGAGTTTTTAGAATAAGATCATCAAAAACACGAGTATACCAAGTTCCATTAAATTTAATTTTATAAAATTCCAACCAACGGAAACGCTCTTGATCTATTTTATCTGTCAAAGGATTCCCATTTTCATCTTGGAATTCTTCTTGATTCTCTAAATCAGCATAATCTATCCCTGAAATTAGAGAGTAGGGAGGGGTAAATTTGGCACTAACATTAAACGTAGACCCGCCTGTAGGGAAAATTGGATTTACTCGAGTATTATTTCTGGAAAGACTAGCAGTGTAAGCTAAGTTGTTTGCTTCTCCATCTCCAAAAGTAAATAATCCTGTGTAATAGTTTTTTAAGTTGTAATACTGATAGGAAAGTGCTTGTGACAATTGAAAAAAATCGTCAGGTACTCTCAATCTTTTTGCTAAGCCAAATGTTAACCCACTTATCTGAAATGACTGAGTTTTATCGGCTAGACCAGTAAAGTAATCATATCGATACTGTATAGTGTGTTGCAGTGAAGTAGAAAGCTGAACAGGTTGTTCTCCTCCAAGCCAGGGTTCCGAAAAGTTAAAACTATAAGTACTGTAAAATTGACTCGCTTGAAGCCGAAGCGCAAGGGTTTGTCCATCACCCATTGGTAATGGTTTGTATGATTTTCCATCAAAGATATTTCGCATAGAAAAATTATTGAAAGAAAGCCCAAGAGTTCCTATAAATCCCCCTTGTCCATATCCACCCTGAAGTTCTATCTGACTTGCGCCTGACTCAACCAGATCAAACTTCACATCGATTGTACCATCATTTGGATTGACATTTTCCATTTCCGGGTTAATTTGCTCAGCATCAAAAAATCCTAATTGACCCAATTCACGGACTGTTCTCACTAGACGGTCTTTGCTATATAGTTCCCCAGGTTTTGTTCTCAATTCACGATAAATTACGTGATCATTAGTTTTAGTATTTCCCTCAACGTAAATTTTATTAAAATTTGCTTGTTTACCCTCAGTTATTCGAATTTCAAAATTAATTGTATCATTTACAGCACTTACTTCTACTGCATTAATATTTGAAAAAAGATAGCCACTGTTTTGATAGAGGTTTGTAATGTCATTTCCATCTGGTTTTGAGGTGTCAGCAATACGTTTTTTTAGAAGAACCCCGTTATAAGTATCTCCCTTTTTTAATCCTAGTATTTGCTGAATAATACTATTACCATAAACTGTGTTACCAATAAAATCAATAGACCCAAAATAATACTTTCTTCCTTCTTCTATATTAATATTAAGTAAAACAGAGTTAGGATCATCTTCGTTTTTGATCAAGGTATCTGAAATAATACGTGCATCCCTATAGCCTTCTTCTTTATAGAAATCAATTAATTTAACTAGGTCTTCGTCAAATTCTTTTTCGTCAAATTTTGATTTTTTCCAAAAACGATAGGATTTTTTTGGTTTAGTTTTTTTTAGTTTACTTAAAAGTTTAAAACTTTTAAAGATTTCATTTCCTTCAAAATTAATTTTATCAATTTTGACCCGCGGTCCTTTATCAATGTTTACAACCATTTTATATGTATTTTTTCCTACAGAATCTAAAATGGTATTCAAATTAACCTTAGTATTTAAAAATCCGTCTTTTTTATATTTATTTTCTATGTAATTTTTTGTGTTAGTTAAAAAACTTTCTGAAAGTTTTTTTCCGGCTGTAAGTTCTGTATCCTTGATAATTGATTCAATCTTTCCTTTTTTAAGTCCTTTAACCTTAACATCAGTTAAAGTTGGAAGTTCTTCGATTTCAATTTCCAGATCAATTGATTTTCCTTCTGCTCTTGTTACATAAAAATTAATGTCACTAAATAATTCTAAGTTCCATAGCTTATTGATAATCTCACTGACTTCCTCACCAGGAAGGCTAATTTCTTGACCTTTACGAAGCCCGCTATATGAAATTACTGTTTGGGCATTAAAGCTTTTTAAGCCTTTAACTTTGATAGTGTCAATAACATATGACTTTCCTTTTACAAAACCACTTGTTTGGGAGAAGCCAGAAAATCCTATCAAAAGAAATAGTCCTAAAAAAAAACAGCTGTAAAAAAGCTTAATTTGTGAGTTGTTGGCTCGTTTTTCCAAATCTTCTTTCTCTTTTAGCGTAATCCACAATTGCTTTATGTAAGTCTTCTTTTTTAAAGTCAGGCCAAAGCGTGTCTGTGAAATACAATTCAGCGTAGGCAATATGCCAGAGCAAAAAATTACTTATTCGTTCTTCACCACTAGTCCTTATGAGTAAATCAACTGCTGGTAAATCTCGCGTGTAAAGATGCTGATTTATGGTGGATTGGTCAACTTTTTCTGGAGAAATTATACTATTTTTAACTTTAAAAGCAATAGTTTTCATTGCTTCCGTAAGTTCTTCCTTCCCACCATAATTTATTGCTAGAGTGAGAACCATTCCAGTATTATTTTTTGTTTTTATGATCACATAGTTTAATTCGTCTTTTACAGGAGTGGGCAAGTCATTTACTTCTCCAATAGATTGCAAACGAATATTATTGTTAATCAATCGATTATATTCTTTTTTTAATGAGGTAACTAGTAATTTCATTAATATATTTACTTCCTCTTTAGGTCTACTCCAATTATCTTTGGAAAAAGCGTAAAGTGTTAGATACTTAACTCCTTGACTTTTTGCTTCCTCCACAATATCTCTGACTGTTCTAGCCCCTTGCTGGTGACCTTTTACACGACTTTTCCCTTGTAAATTAGCCCATCTACCATTACCATCCATTATAATCGCTACGTGTTTAGGTAATTTATTCATTTATTCTTTACAATAACATGGAAGATCGCCAAAGGTAAATGAAATTGTGAAACCCATAAAGAGATACCAGTCATTATTATTAATATTTCCAAATTTTAGATCAACTTCATTTAAATATTGATTGCCGGGATTGCTTCCATCAAGATTATCTGTTAATGAGTAACGAGCTCCAAATTCAAAACCTAAAATTAAAAAGGGATTTGGATTAAGTTTTAAACCCAGAATAAAAGGAATTGCAAATTCTTGATCTTTTCCAAAATTAGTGTATACTGGGTTGCCACCTGGACCATTTGGAGTTATGAAATATTGGTCGTATTGAAAATAACTCAGCCCATAGGAAATATAAGGTGTAAAATTAAAATCAGCATCGTGTAGATTAAATTCCTTAAAATTAAACTCTATACCTAGATTAGCTTCTTGGATCACATTATCAAAGCTATAAGATCTGTTAAAACGATTTAGGTCCTGATTATTAGTTTCTTTTTCTTTAAGTTTTGATAGCGTTAATCCACCACGTAAGGAATATCGCTCTGTAAGATTCCACTTATAAACTATTCCAAACGCCGGTGCAGTTGGATTTATGTATTGATCTGTTCCAATATCGCCGATATAATTACTTCCTCCTAAAAACAAACCAATCTCATGAAATTGTGCATAGGTGTTTGACGTCAATATGCATAAACAAAGAACAACAGATTTTAAAAATACTAAACTGGAAAAATTCAAAATATTAGGATAACCGATAACCTAAATATTAACCAAAAAATCAAATATTTATTGTGTATTTCGCTTGTCTTGACCCCAAAAAAGTTTTTCTCTCAAAGTGGAGAAAAAATCGGAGTCATTTAACTGTATTGTACTAATAGCAAAGGGAGCCTTTTTAATATAAATATCATTTCCATTTTCTAAAGTAACAATTCGTGAGTCTAATGAGAGTAAATGATTTTTACTTCTACCTTCGACTGATATTTTTATTTCAGTAGTGTCAGGAACAATTAGTGGACGCATATTGATATTATGAGGAGCAATTGGATTCAATATCCAGCATTGAGAATTTGGAGAAACAATTGGTCCCCCACTGCTTAGAGAATATCCTGTAGAACCGGTTGGAGTTGAGATAATAAGTCCATCAGACCAATATGTAGTTAATGGTTTCCCATCTAACTCGGCATGGATACTCAACATTGAAGTGGTATTTTTTCTATTGATACTTACCTCATTAAGTGCAATTCCGCTTTTTTCCAATGAAGGAATCAAGTTTTTTGTTCTTACCTGAAGCAAGGAACGAAAAACAAAACCATACTGTTTTTTTAAAAATAAACCTAATCCTTCAGATAGAGCATCCTTGTGCAATGAAGTGAGAAACCCGAGACGTCCCGTATTTATACCTAGAATAGGAATTTCGGAATCTTGAATTAAGTTGATTGCCCTTAGAATGGTTCCATCACCACCAATTGAAAATAAAAAATCAACATCCTTATCAAGTTTTTGTTCTTCATCAAAATAAGTATATCCACTAGCTTCTGATCCAAGGAACTTTTTAAGTCGATTAACTAAAGTAAAACGAAGTCCATGCAATTCTAAAAAATTTACTGTAGCTTTTACATATTGGAGTGTTTCCTCTGAAAAAAAAGCGCTATAGAGAGCAATATGCATTATATAAAATCTTAGTTCAAAGGTACGAAACTCCCAATAATGTGATTAGACACAATATGAAAATCGTAATAAGCATAAAAAGCTGTCATTTTATTTCACATTTCAGAAGAAGCCAATACATTTACAGAAAAAAATGACAGTACTTAGTGTAAACATTAATAAAGTAGCTACACTCAGAAACGCACGTGGAGGGGATGTACCCAATTTGTTTCAAGTTGCTAAAGATTTACAGGAATTTGGTGCTCAAGGTATTACTATCCATCCAAGACCCGATCAGCGACACATCCGCTACGACGATGTACATGCTCTACCCGAGGTTGTTAGCACAGAATTGAATATTGAAGGAAATCCTATTTCTGAATTTATTGAGTTAGTCCTGACAGTAAAACCTACTCAAGTTACCTTAGTTCCTGACGCTGCAGATGCCCTTACATCAAATGCGGGATGGAATACAATTCAGCATAAAGACTATTTAAAAACCATTATTAAAAAGTTTAAAGACGTTGGAATTCGAACATCTATTTTTCTTGAACCAGATGTCTCTATGGTTGAAGGAGCAAAAGAAGTTGGGACAGATCGCATTGAACTATATACCGAGGCCTATGCAAAAAAATACACTAACAGCCCTGAGAAAGCTATAGAGCCATATGTAAAAGCAGCTGAAAAAGCAGTTGAATTAGGTCTAGGGATCAATGCGGGGCACGATTTAAGTCTAGATAATATCAATTATTTTTCAAAACACATTCCCAATTTATTAGAAGTCTCCATTGGTCATGCATTAATCTGTGTAAGTCTTTATTTGGGTTTTGAAAATGTCATTCCAATGTACCTTCAACGTTTAAAATTTTGAGTATACTTCATAGTACAATCATAGGTAATGCGGGACAAGATTTATTGATTCTACATGGGTTTTTAGGGATGAGTGACAACTGGAAAACTCACGCAAAAAACTGGTCAAAAATTGGCTATCGTGTTCATCTTATTGATCAACGTAATCATGGAAGAAGTTTTTGGAGCAATGACTTTTCTTATATGCTGATGGCAAATGATGTAGCAGAATATTGTAAAGCTTATAAACTCAGAGACATACTCATTTTAGGTCATTCTATGGGAGGTAAAACAGCGATGTATTTTGCTTGCAACTCCCCTGAATTATTAAAAGCGATGGTAGTGGTAGATATTGCACCTAAAAAATATGTTCCACGACATCATAAAATTTTACAAGGATTAACTCAGTTGAATTTTGACCAAATCAAAACCAGAAATGAAGCAGACTCTTTTCTTTCAAAATTTGTCCTTGAACCTGAAGTCAGAATGTTTTTACTAAAAAATTTGTATTGGGAGCAACCGGGGAAATTAGGATTAAGAATTAATATTAAAGTTCTTAAAAATAAAAGTGATGCCATTGGTGAAAATCTAAAAAGCGATATGCAGTCTTTGCATCCTTGTATTTTTATAAAGGGACAATTGTCAGACTACATTCTTGACACTGATACATTACTAATTCAGCATTATTTTCCAAAGGCTCAACAAGTGATAATCAAAGACGCGGGTCATTGGCTTCATGCTGAAAAACCACTAGTTTTCTTTGATGCTGTGAGCCGATGGCTTACAGGTATTACTTGATTTCTAACATTTTTTTTAAAAAACGTGATATTTAATTGAACTTGTGGTAGTACAGAATTCTTATATTATTTTTACTAACTAATTTTAATTAATGGGAGTAACTATTCGCCAAGCTACAATTTTTGACAGTGCCTCTATCTTAAATTTAATACAAGAGCTGGCTGATTATGAAAAAGAGCCAGAAAGTGTTAAGCTCAATATTTCAGATATTGAGCGACATGGTTTTGGTGAAACTCCTCTATTTCGATGTCTTGTTGCAGAGTTCAAGAATGAGGTAATTGGTATGGCTCTTTACTATGCAAGGTATTCTACTTGGAAAGGACCTACTTTTCATTTAGAAGATTTAATCGTTACCGAATCATATAAAGGTCAGGGGTTTGGCACAAAACTCTATTCAGAATTTATTAAGATTGCCTACGAATTGGGAGTCGAGCGTATTGAGTGGAACGTACTAGATTGGAATACTCCAGCAATAGAATTCTATGAAAAAAGTGGAGCGTCTGTTATACACGAATGGTCAACGGTTCAAATGCATAAAGCTGAAATGGAGGCATATTTAAAAGGACTTAAGAAATGAAAGTGTTTAAGTTTGGAGGAGCCTCAGTGAAAGATGCTTCTGGAGTAAAAAATTTATTGAGTGTTTTGGAAAAGGTGGGGTATAAAGACACTTTAGTTGTTGTTTCAGCTATGGCAAAGACAACTAATGCACTCGAAAACATCATTGAAGTTTATTTCGACAATAAACAAAGTATAAATCAACATCTTTTAGAGCTCGAAGAATTTCATCTAAAAATAGTAGATGAGCTATTTGAAAATAGAGCAACTAAGCTAGGCCGGCTAGTCCATAATTATTTTGAGGAGTTGAAAATCTTCTTTAAAAAAAATAAAGCACCAAATTATAGTTTTGTTTATGACCAGGTGGTCTGTTATGGAGAATTACTTTCTACGACTATCATACATCATTATTTTGAATCACAAGGGCAGAAAAGTTTTTGGCTAGATGCTAGGGAGTGTATCAAAACAGATGATTATTATCGTTCAGCTAATTTGAATTGGGAACAAACTCAAAGTTGCATCAACTCTGAGGTAAAAGGACATCAATTTATTATTACACAAGGATTTATTGGTAGTAATTCAAATAACTTTACCACTACTTTAGGCCGAGAAGGTTCTGACTATAGCGCAGCAATTTTTGCTTATGCTCTTAATGCAGAATCCATTACGATTTGGAAAGATGTACCGGGGGTTCTCAATGGAGACCCTAGGGTTTTTAAAAATACAGAATTACTTCATCAAATATCTTATCGTGAAGCAATTGAATTGGCGTTTTATGGAGCTTCTGTAATCCACCCCAAAACACTTCAGCCTCTCCAAAGAAAAGAAATTCCTTTGTATGTAAAGTCATTTGAAAATCCTGAAGAAAAAGGGACCTCAGTTTCTAAAGGAAAATCGTTGGACCCATTAATTCCTTGTTATATTGTTAAAAAAGATCAAGTACTTCTTCGACTCTCATCTATTGACTTTTCCTTTATTGTTGAGGAAAATATAAGCTATATTTTTGGACTATTACACGATTACCAGATGCCAGTTGAATTAATTCAAAATTCTGCTATCAGTTTTTCAGTTTGTGTCAATAATAAATACAAACGTTTAGAAGAATTGGTTTTGGTCTTGCGTTCAAGATTTAATGTGGAGGTAGAAGAAAAGGTTGATTTATTCACAGTACGACATTTTAATCAAGAAGCAATCCAATCAATACGAAATAACAAGAAAAAAATCCTGTTGGAACAACGAACCGGTGAGACTATACAATTTGTATTAGCCTAATATTCTTCAGCAGCGATTTTATCAACTATAGTTTGTGCGAGTTTAAGATGACTTTCAAATGTCCATCCTGCGACATGGGGGCTTAATAAGACTTTTTCTGAGTTCAACAAATAATCAAGGGATTTAGGACGGTTGCGATCATTAAAAATTGAATGAAAAGATGCAGATTCATATTCGAAAACATCTAAGCCGGCACCTAAAATTTTTCCAGAAACAAGACCTTCAACTAAAGCTGAAGTGACTACTGCTTTTCCACGTGCTGTATTAAGAAACCAAAAAGGATTTTTCATCTGAGCTATAAATTTTCGATCAATCATACCATTTGTATCAACTGACTGAGGGATATGCAGACTTAGTATATTAGCACGATTTTGTAATTCTTCAAGTGATACTTGTTGTGCATTTTCATCTCCTAAGTGTGTTTTAATATCATGGAAAATAACTTTTACATCAAATCCTTGAAGCTTTTTAGCAAAGCTTTTACCAGTATTACCGTAACCTATAATACCAACTGTTTTTCCTTCTAATTCCCACCCTCGGTATTTTTCCCTATGCCATTCTCCTCTCTCAATACTTGAGTGCGCTTGACGTAATTTATTCATTAGACCTAATAGCATTCCCAAAGACTGTTCTCCAACTGCATTTCTGTTTCCTTCTGGAGCCGCTATTGTGGAAATATTTTTAAAATGTGCATATTTCACATCAATATTTTCCAAACCAGCACCTACTCGAGCAATAAATTTTAATTTAGGAGCTTGGTCAATAAATTTTTTATCAATTGGAAATCGACTTCGAATTACAATTCCACTATAGTGATGCAAGTCTATTAAGATTTTTTCCAAAGGCATATTGTAAGCGATATGATTTTTAAATCCAAGTTCCTCCAGTCCTTTTATAAGGAGTGGATGATTTTCATCTATGTGGAGAATCAGTTTGGAATTCATTTAAAAGCCTAATGCAAATTTGGCAATATAGAAAAACAGGAAAATCCCAAAAATATCATTTGAGGTGGTTATAAAGGGTCCTGTTGCGATGGCAGGATCAATTCCTCTTTTGTCCAAAACAATAGGAATAAAAGTACCGACTAAGGCTGCAACTACAATTACGAGCATCATTGAGCCCGCAATAGTAAGGCTTACTATAAATTCTTGTCTAGATAAAAAGCCAAAAAGGATGATCACCAAAGCCAATGCGAATCCATTGATCAAGCTCAAACCAACTTCCTTAATAAGCCGATTAAAAAGAGATCCCTTGACAATATCGTTTGCCAAACCTTGAACAATAATTGCGGAAGACTGAACGCCAACATTTCCAGCCATTGCAGCAATTAAGGGGGTATAGAAGAATAAATTTCTCAATTTTGGTTCACTCATAATGCCCTCAAAATCTTGTAGTATAAAGACGCTTCCCAGTCCACCGAGAAGGCCTAAAAAAAGCCAGGGTAACCTAGCTTTGACCAATTCTATAATATTATCATCTGCCTCTACATCATTTGAAATACCAGCCGCCATTTGATAGTCCTTTTCGGCTTCTTCTTTAATGACATCTACGATATCATCAATGGTAATTCGACCGAGCAATTCTTTATCATGGTTGACCACTGGAATGGCTTCTAAATCATATTTTGACATTATTTTTACCACTTCTTCTTTTTCCTGTCCCACGGTTACATAATCTACCTTTGGGATATAAATATCCTTCACTTTATCCTTTGAGTTAGCTGTGATTAGATCTTTGAGAGAGAGGCGGCCTTTTAACTTGTTTCTTTCATCAACAACATAGATAGAGTGAACTCGGGTAACATTTTCCGCTTGAGCCCTCATTTCATTTAAGCACTTTAGTATACTCAATCCCTCTTGTACTTTAACCAACTCTTTTGCCATTAATCCTCCGGCGGTATTTTCATCGTACTTAAGTAGGTCACGGATGTCCTGAACATGCTCATCATCTTCAATTTGAGACATGACCTTTTCTTGACGATCTTCAGGTAGTTCCAGGATTAAATCGGTAGCATCGTCTGTATCTAGTTCTGCAACTTCAAGGGCAATTTCTTTAGCTGAGAGATTTTCTAAAATTGACTCTCTGATATCAGGATCAACTTCTGCTAGTGCGTCGGCAGTTGTTTCACTTCCCAAAAGTTTGACCACATAAGTGGCATCATCTTTGGAAAGCAATTCAATAATTTCTGCCAAGTCTGCATAGTGCATGGGTTTAAACTTTCGTATAAGCCTAGAGTCCTCTTTTTTTTGGATTAAATCCTTAAGATTTTCTAAAAAGGGGGTATCAATTTGAAATGTTGCCATAGCCAATCCTTTTTGTAAGCTGGATGAAATCATCCCCCGAGAGCTTTTCGGGTCTTAAGCCAAAGATACTATCTTCTCTTAAATTATCAGGAAGATTCAAGGTTTTTAAACTGTTTCGTAATGTTTTCCTTCTTTGTTGAAAGCTTAATTTTACTACTTTGTTAAGTAGCGTTTCATCACAATCAAGGCGGATATTTTCTTTTCTCGTCAGCTTTATCACAGCTGAATCTACTTTGGGAGGAGGTTTAAAAACAATTGGAGGGACTGTGAAGAGGTATTCTGTTTTATAATATAATTGAGATAATACAGATAGGATGCCGTATTTTTTTGAACCTGGGGGTTCGCAAATGCGTTCAGCAACTTCTTTTTGAAACATACCTGCAAAAAAAGGAATCTGAATTTTATTTTCAAGAACTTTAAATACGATTTGAGAAGAAATGTTGTAGGGGAAGTTTCCGATTACAGAAAATGTATTAGTCCCAAAAATTGTTTTGAGATCAAGTTTAAGAAAGTCACCTTGAATGAGATTTAATACTTCTGAGTTATATTTTTTTTGTAAAAAATGAATGGACTCTTCATCAACTTCAATGAGATGCAACGCAGCTGTTTTAAGCACTAAATATTGGGTTAATACACCTGTGCCTGGGCCAATTTCAAGAACATTTTGATGAGTACTGTAATCAAGTAGATCAGCAATTTTTTTTGCAATATTGAGGTCTGTTAAAAAGTGTTGCCCTAATTTTTTCTTTGGACGCACATTTTTCATGTGTACTCATATATTAGTTGAAGTTCCGTTTTAAAAAATAAAATTTTTTCTCCAAATTTGTCCTTTGCTTTTTGTCCGAGTGATGATGCATCTTTTTTTAGATAAGATTCGTATTGTTTGCGATTATCACAATAGTACTGAACCGCATAGCTTATTCCATCTGTGTCTTGATCCTTAATAATTTTAAAAATTTTGGTTTCTGTAAACTTTTTAGTCCCAAGCATTTCAGGTATGTGTTCTTGTTTCATCCACTTTAGCCATTTTTGTTCTACGGAAGACTCTAAATGCGCAGTAACATTGTAAATAAGCATCTTAGTTTATTTTATCAAAAACTGTGTAAGGGACCAATACTTCAGGAATCAAAATCCCATCTTCAGTCTGAAAATTTTCAAGCATTCCCGCGACTACTCTTGGTAGAGCGAGAGAACTTCCATTTAAGGTATGAACACTTTGTTTCTTACCTTCCTTTGTTTTGTATCTCATCTGCAAGCGTTCAGCTTGAAAACTATTGAATGTCGAAACCGAACTAACCTCGAGCCAACGTTTTTGTGCGGTAGAATATATTTCAAAATCATAGGTTAATGCTGAGGTGAATCCTAGATCTCCCCCACAGAGTTTTAGTATACGATAAGGTAATTCTAAATCTTCAAGAATGGTTTTTACATGCTCCACCATTCCATCCAATGCGGTCATTGCATTTTGGGGTTCTTCAATTCTAACAATTTCAACTTTATCAAACTGATGCAAACGATTCAGACCCCTTACATGAGCCCCGTAACTTCCCGCCTCTCTTCTGAAGCATGGCGTATATCCCGTAAGGCAAATCGGTAAGTCTTTTTGATCAAAAAGAGTATCTCTGTATAAATTTGTAAGTGGAACTTCAGCAGTGGGGATAAGATATAAATCATCATTTTGAACGTGGTACATTTGGCCCTCTTTGTCTGGGAGTTGCCCTGTGCCAAATCCAGATGCTTCATTCACCAAATGAGGGACCTGCATTTCTCGGTAACCTGCTTTGGTATTTTTATCCAAGAAATAATTGATTAATCCACGTTGGAGACGAGCACCCTTTCCTTTGTAAACTGGGAATCCTGCACCAGTTATTTTTGTTCCTAACTCAAAATCAATTAGATCATATTTTTGAGCAAGTTCCCAATGGTTAAGAGGTTCGTTCCCTAAGTTTGGAATGTTTCCTGACTTAAAAATTTTCTCATTGTCCTCTTCTGTATTTCCTGAAGGCACAGAGTCGTGAGGAATATTTGGAACTTGAGTTCTTAATTCGTTTAAAGATGTAATTGTATCCTGAAGTTTTTCTTGTAGTTTTTTGTTCAATTCTTTTAAGCTCGCAGTTTCTTTTTTGAGTTCATTTGCTTTTTCTTCTTCACCGTTTTTGAAGAACATGCCAATTTCTTTTGCTAACGTATTTGCTTGAGCTAAATGCTGGTCCAAGTTTGCTTGCTGAGCTCTTCTTTCCTTATCTAATTCAATAATTTGATCTATCATTTCTAGAGCCTGAAAGTTTCGTTTTCTAAGCCCTTCTAATACAACTTCTTTATTTTCTTTTATGTAGTGCAATGCAATCATAAAGTATTTTTTAGCAAAAATAATGGAATTTTAATGCAAGCCCTTTTTGATTAAGCTTCTTTTGGAAATTTCTTTATCCTTTTCAAGTTGTTTTTTTAATGCATCTAGGGATTCAAACTTTTGTTCATCTCTTATTTTTTCAATAAATAGGATTTTTAATTTTTGGTTGTAAATATCCTTATTAAAATTAAAAATATGTACTTCTAAGGTTTGACGTTCTCCATTAATTGTAGGTCTTATGCCTATATTCATCATGCCTTTAAATAAGTTACCTTCACATTTTACTGAAACCAAATAAACCCCATCTAAAGGTATTAATTTATAGCTTTCTTTAACATTAATATTAGCTGTAGGAAAGTCAATTGTCCTTCCAATTCCATCACCTTTAGTAACTATACCTGTGAGTTCAAAATACCTTCCCAAAAACTTTCTAACAAGCATGAAGTTGGAGGACTCGATTGCCTTACGGACCTTAGTTGAGCTTACGGTAATAGAAGATATATCTTGAGCTGGAATTATATGCACATCAAAGTTATATGTCTGCCCCATTGCTGCAAGGTCTTTTGATTTTGCCTCTCTATTATGTCCAAAGTGATGGTCATAGCCAATTAATAACGTATCTGTTTGAAGTTGATTCACTAGAAAATCTCTACAGAATTCAAGAGATGTAAGTCTAGAAAAAGCTTCCGAAAAGGGGTGAACAATCAAATTGTCAACCCCAAGTATTTTCAACAAGTTCTTTTTTTCCTCTAAAGTATCTATCAATTTAAGATTAGATTCTTTTTGTAAGACCATCCTTGGATGAGGGAAAAAAGTCAAAATTGTTGATTCGATTTTTTTCTTATTTGCAAGTTTAACTAATTTTTTGATTATCTTTTTATGTCCAATATGAACACCGTCAAAAGTTCCAATTGTCAAGATACACTTTGAATCTGGATTATAATTCTTTATGTTTTGAAACACATTCATTATTTGGAGTTAAATTTTTCTTAGTTCAAAAATACTGCAATATCATACAAAGACTAATTTGTTTCCTTATTTTTAAACTTTGACCCTTGAAAATAGCTAAGTGAGTAACCTTTTTTTCTTTTTTAAAACAAATAAAATTTTTTTAGGATGTTGCTTTCTTTTATTTGGATCAATTGCCAATGGACAGATCTCATGGAAACAAATTGAAAATCTGAAAGTTTCCCAATTTCCAATTCCTCTTGTAAAGGAAGCATATTTTGAACTAATTCAAAGTAAGGATGATTTAAAGTTATTAAAATCTGATTATGATTTTATGAATCAAATCGTTTTACCAAATGAAAAAGGAGAGAATGAACTATTTTTAATCAAACCGTTACAAGTAATTTCTTCTTCAATTTCATCGAAATACCCTAACATTAAAACCTACGGTGGATATAGTGCAAAGAGACCTGGAGTTAAAGTACGATTAAGCACACAATTTTCTAAAATAAACGCCTGGATTCAATTGCCTGAGGGAGATGATTTATTTATTCAGCCAATAAAGTTGGACGAAAAAATTCATTTTGTATATCAAAAAACTAAAAATGATAAGGCTCATGAATTTTTGTGTAAGACCATTAATAGATATTTAAAACTAGAAAACCACTCAAATTTTAGAAAAAATAGAAAGCTTAACAATGAGCTTCGAATTTTTAGAATTGCTATTGCTGGAACGGGCGAATACACAAAATATTGGGGTGATGACGATCCAAGTAACGGAACTAATGCAGAGGATGCTTATGCTGCTGTGGTTAGTACAATCAATAGAATTAATCAAGTTTTTGAGGATGAACTTAGTGTTCGCCTAGAGCTAGTTTCAGATGCATCATTACTTTATGAAGATGCAAATACTGATCCATTCACAGGTAATTTTTCTTCTGAACTTCAATCAACAATTGATAAGGAAATTGGTGATGAAGCTTATGATGTTGGACATTTATTTGATTTTGGAGAACCAAATGGAGATGCAGGTTGTATTGGTTGCGTATGTGAATCAGGAGCTAAGGCTCAAGGATATAGTACACATCCATTTGTAGATATTTATGGTGGAGAATATCGCAATAGTTATTTTGATTTGGATTATGCAGCACATGAAATTGGTCATCAATTTGGTGCCTATCATACTTTTTCTTACAATAATGAAGGCTATGGTTTTAGTGCTGAGCCTGGTAGCGGGACTACTATTATGGGGTATGCTGGGATCACTGGACCTGATGATGTTCAATTACATGGAGACCCCTATTTTCATTATTATAGTATTCAAAATATTACAAATTTTATCAACACCTTAAGCTGTGGTAAAACAGAAGGTTCATCTATACCTTCTTTTTTTATTGATGCAGGACCAGATTATTACATACCAATTGGAACCCCTTACGAGTTATCAACATCACCTTTGGAGGGGGTTGGGATTACTTACAATTGGGAACAGTTAGATAGTGGGCAAATTACCTCTGATAATTTTGGACCTTATAATATCATTGGTGCTATGGCAAGATCACTTCCGCCAAAATCTATATCTAACAGAACTATACCAAATATACAAAGCATCCTTTCAAATAATTTGACTCTAGAAAATCCAGGGGTAGGGGATAATTGGGAAACAGTTTCTATGGTGGAAAGAGACTTAAATTGGGGTCTCACAGTAAGGAAAAATATTGGAGATCAAGTAAAATTATCTCAAGATAAAATGAAAGTTTCTGTAATTGCTACTTCATCTCCCTTTGCCGTAACCTCACAAGATTCAAATCAATTAATTTGGAAGGGGGGATCATATCAATCAATAGCTTGGAATATTGCCGAAACAAATTTACAGCCAATCAATGTCAAGGAGGTTGAAATTTTACTTTCTTCAGATGGGGGAATAAATTTTGATATTCAATTAGCAGATCGATTACCGAATATAGGGGAGGCCGTTATTTATGTTCCAAATAACATTGATACTAATAACGCAAGATTAATGGTAAAAGCCAAAGAAGGTATATTTTTTGCGTTAAATAGAACAGCTTTTGCAATTGAATCAAGACAATTTGCGCTCAATTTCAATAATCATCAAAAAAATAACTGTGATTCTAATGATATTCAATTTGATTTTGATATTGTTAGAAAGAATGGATTCGAATCTTCATTTTCAATTCAATCAGTTGACTTGCCGAATGGAGTAGAAGCAGTCTTTTCGAAATCTATCTACACATCAAGTGATGTGAATGGATCTATTATTTTAAAAGGTTTAAATCAATTAACTTCAGGGAATTATGACTTTTATTTTAATGCAGTCTATGGGACAGAAAAAGAATCTTTTTTTGTCACTTTGAATCAACGAGAATCTTTTCTTGAAAGCCCCTTATTAAAAAGTCCTTTAAATAATTCAGAAAATCAATCGGTTAGCCCTAAGTTGATTTGGGAAAGTAATTTAAATGCTGATACCTACCGTTTACAAGTTGCTTTAGATGCTTCTTTTCAAAACAAAATTTTGGATACAATTGTCAGTCAAAATCAATTTACAGCATCAGGTCTTATTTCAAACAAAAGATATTATTGGCGTGTCCTACAACAAAATTTTTGCAGTGAATCAACTTTATCTGAAATATTCTCATTTAAAACAACTACAATTTCCTGTGTAGAAGTATCTGCTAAAGACTTGCCAAAAAATATAGCTGATGCATCAGAATCTGTAAAGGGGATCACAACAGCATCAATAAATTTAAATTATAATTTACCAATACAGGATTTGGATATAATGATTGATATTGAACACACCTATCTTGAAGATCTTACGTTATATTTAGAGTCACCTGACGGTATTCAATATATTTTGAGTAGTGAATTAGGAGATTCTAAAAATGATTATTCTAATACTGTTTTTGATCAAGAAGCAACTCAATCAATTTCAGCGGGCATTCCACCATTTACAGGAAATTTTAGGCCACTACAAAATATAGCTGAGACCTACGGAAATTTAGCATTAGGTATTTGGAAGTTAATAATTCAAGATAATTATGTTGAAGATACTGGACGTTTGGTAGATTTTACCTTAAAAGTTTGCTTAGAGGGAATTCCACAAACTAATAGCGATAATGATTCTATCCCTGATGAACAAGATAATTGCCCAGAAATTACTAACGAAGATCAGAATGATATTGATAATAATGGGATTGGTGATGTTTGTGATATTTTTTCTTCTCAAAATATCTCTATTACAAAAAAAGATTCAACTTGCTCTAATAAAACAAATGGGAGTATTAATTTCAATGCCAGGGCAAATTATATTTACAGAGCAGAAATAATTGGAGATAATGGATACAGGAAAACCATAGAGTTTAATTCTCAAGGAAATGGTGTTTCTAATCTAGCCACAGGTAATTATTTTATTTGTGTCTATTCATCCACATTCCCAGATTTTGAATATTGTTATGAAACTCGAATCAGTGAACCTGAACCCTTGGAAGTAGTTCCGTCACTTAATTCAATTAATTCAATATTGAATCTATCCCTTAAAGGGAGTGATCATTTTTGGATTACTATAAATAGTGAGACGTTTGAGGTTAAAGATAAAAAGGAAATAAAATTGCAATTATCAAGTAAATTAAACCATGTTGAAGTAAAAACAGCCAATTCATGCCAAGGCATCTATGAAGAATGGATAAATACTTCTCAACAAGCTTATGTCTTTCCAAATCCAGTATTAGAAAACGCAACACTAATTTTACCAGAAAATATTTCCGTTGATGTTTTTTTACTTTCAGGAAGCGGAACCCTTTTATGGACAGATAAAAATATTCGAAGTGACGGTAAAGGTCATCAAATTCCAATGAGTCGACTTTCACCAGGTTTTTATTTACTTCAGATTGCCTATCCTAATTCAGTTGAATCTATTAAATTACTGAAACGATGAAAGTAAATTTTTTTTTATTAATGATATTGATTTTTTGGGGTTGTGGCCCAGAGCCAGTTCCAGATCCAGAGGCGCCAACACTTATCGCACCCGCTAATTTAAATGAGTGCAATACAGCTATTGTTTTAAATGAATTTGAAAGTCAGGTTAAATTTGAATGGACAAACGCTTTAAATACTGATAGCTATGAGTTGATTATTGAGAATTCACTTACCAATATCAAATTGAGTAAAAAAACATCCCTACTTACAGAATCTCTTATACTTGCTAGTGGTAAACCTTATCGTTGGTATGTAAATTCAACCTCTTTAATTTCAACAGAAGTAAGTAAAAGTCAGGTTTGGCAATTTTATTTAGAAGGGAATTCTGAAGAAACTTATTTTCCCTTTCCAGCTGAACTTCAGGAGCCTAAAAATGAATCAATAGTAACACTTGATGCCTCTAGCACTATTACTTTTTTGTGGAATGGTCACGATTTAGATCAGGATATTGATCGGTTTGATTTTTATATTGGAACAACAAAGAATGATTTAATAAAAGAAAAAGAAGGATTAAGGGTTGAGCAAACCATAATAAATTTGGACACTGGGACAAGATACTTTTGGCAGGTTGTTACTTTTGATAAGGTAAATAATGCCTCTAAATCTCAAATTTTTAGTTTTCAGACAGCCGAATAAAGCTACTTACCATTATATTTACTCATGGTGTCTTGAAGCCCCTGAAGACCGAAGCTTACCACTGTTTCAAGGCAAACCTTTATTCGTTCTGTTAGCTTTTCTAATTCCTCTTTATCCCAATTATCTAGTACAAATTTAACTGGATCAAATACTTTAACCTAATGACCGATACCAAAACGAAGACGGGCGTAATTAGCAGTATTTAGTTCTTTTTCTATGTCTTTAAGCCCATTATGTCCCGCAGGGCTTCCTTTAGGCCTTACTCGAATTGTACCAAAAGGGAGATGTAATTCATCTGTAAGTATTAGAATATTTTCTACAGGAATTCTTTCTTTAAGAGCCCAATGCCGAACAGCTTTTCCACTTCGATTCATGAAGGTGCTCGGTTTTATCATTACAAAATGCCTACCCTTTTTTTTAAAGGTACTATAAGAAGCTAATTTTTTTATTTCCCAAACACAATTATTTATTTCAGCTAGCTTATCCAGTATTTTAAAACCAATGTTATGTCGTGTGTTTTCATATTCTGGACCAATGTTTCCTAAACCTACAATTAAGAATTTGTGCATATTAAGTGATTGATCTTTTTTAAAAAAACCTTTGAATGAAAACATTTACTAAAATAAAAAAAGCATGCGAGAATTCACATGCTTTTAATATAATAGAAAGGATAGATTAATTTTCAGTATCAGGAGTTACTTCTCCTTCTGATTTTCCATCTACTCCTTCTTCGGTAGTTCCTTCCTCAGTCCCTTCAGATGTTTCTAATTCCATTGAAGCACGTGATGTACGTACCTGACAAACTACAGTGTTGTCAGGGTGAAGGATTATATAATTATCAGATTTCAATTCGGAAGTATAAAGTTTATTACCCAATTCAAGATTTGAAATATTTGCAATGATAGAATCAGGTAAATTTTTGGGTAGTGCTTTAATTCTCAATTTACGTTTATTACGGCTTAACACACCACCACCAGTTAATACCCCAGGAGCTGCACCTTCAATTTTCACAGGAATATCCATGGATACTTCTTTATCGTCAAAAAGACGGTAAAAGTCTACATGAAGTATTTTGTCGCTTAAAGGGTGAAACTGAATATCTTGAAGTATAGCGTTAATTTCATCACCACCTTCAAATTCAACAACAACTGTATGTGCATTTGGTGTATATACAAGTTTACTGAAATCAAGTTCCGGTGCAGAAAAGTGAAGGGGTTCTCCACCACCATATAATACACAGGGAACATTTCCAGCATTACGTAAGGCTTTGGTAGCTACTTTGCCTACGCTTTCTCTTTTAGATCCTTTAATAGTAATCGATTTCATTAAATTAATTTTACATTATAAATTTTGAATTTATTGACTGATTGAAATGTACATTTTTCATAACATCAGCAAATAATGAGGCGCAAGATAACACTTTTACCTTAGGGTGGCTAACTTTTGGTGGAATTGAATCAGTAACAATAAGTTCTTCAAGTTGAGAATTTTCTAATTTATCATAGGCATCACCAGAAAGCAACGCATGAGTACAAATTGCTCTAACAGAAAGGGCACCTCTTTCCTTCATCAAATCAGCTGCTTTTGTAAGTGTACCGGCAGTATCTACCATATCATCAACTAGGATTACATTTTTTCCTTCAACGTTTCCAATAAGTTCCATGTGAGATATAATATTGGCTTTTTCTCGCTGCTTGTAACATATAACAACGTCGCTACTAAGAAATTTTGAGTAGGCATATGCACGTTTAGAGCCACCCATATCAGGAGAAGCAATTGTTAAGTTTGATAACTTAAGTGAGTTGACTATGTAGGGTAAAAAAATTGTTGAGGCATAGAGATGATCAACCGGTTTTTCAAAAAATCCTTGGATTTGATCTGCATGTAAATCCATAGTAATAATTCTTGTGGCTCCAGCAGATTCTAAAAGTTTTGCAATGAGCTTAGCTCCAATAGGGACTCTAGGCTTATCTTTTCGGTCTTGTCTAGCCCATCCAAAATATGGGATCACAGCTGTAATGTGTCTTGCTGAGGCACGTTTTGCGGCATCCAGTATTAAGAGCATCTCCATAAGATTTTCAGATGAAGGATGTGTAGAGCCTACAATAAATAGTCGCGCCCCTCGGACCGTTTCTTCAAATGAAGGTTGAAATTCACCATCGCTATAGCGTGAAAAGTTAACTTTTCCAGCTTCAATTCCAAACTTATTGGCAATAGCTTTAGTTAATTCCTTAGTTTGTGTACAAGCAAAAATTTTAGCGGGAGTTTTCATAGAAAATTAAGTCTTAGCAAATGTAAAAATAAATTAACGCTTAACCTTATTGATCAATTTAAATTGAAGGGTTAAATATTTTATTATTTTTATGGCCTAATTTAAAATCTTTCACCTGCCTCGGTGGCGGAACTGGTAGACGCGCTGGATTCAAAATCCAGTTCTTTCGAGAGTGTGGGTTCGATTCCCACCCGAGGTACTTTTAAATACATAAGTAATTGTTTTACAATAAGATAGGAATATTTTTCTCTCTATATTGCAACATATTGGAAACAAATTAATGTGTTTTATGACCATTTAAAAGCCAAAAGTTTCTATCCAGAATTAATCCAAACTAAGGGAGATGGGTTACAGGAAACGGTTTTTCTATTGAAACTCACGGATGGAATTTTATATGTAATCCAATCTCTGTATATTAGAAGTATTATTAACCATAAATCAAATAAAATGAAAAAAATCATATATAATTTAATGTTTTTATTTGCATTAAGCGTAAGTGCTCAAAACTCTGTTAGATATTACAACTTGAATGTAAAAAGGGGACAAGCCGCAAACGTTTTAAAACTTTTTTCAGATTTCTCAGAAGGTAATAAATGGAAATCAGGAGGTATAATGCTTCAAGGGGTAGGTTACAAGAATGGTGTTACACATAGGATTGTTGTCTATGGAGATCCATCAAATTGGGGAACTGAAAATCAATGGAGTGAAGAGAAATGGGAGTTGTGGAGTGAAAAAATGAATGATCTTACATATCCAAACACTCCTGATAGTTCGTCTGGATCTATCTTGAGTTTTACACAAGGAGGAGATTGGGAAAAATATCCAACAGCGAGAGTTTATGATGTTAGAGTTCATGAGCCATCAAAATTTAAGTCAGCATGGGATAAAAATGTAAAAGCTGCAGAAGAAATTCTTGATGGTAGAAGTATGGGTCTAGTGAGTTATGAACTAGGTGGAACACCTGGAGCTTCTCATGGATTAATTATTTATGGAAAAGACGAAAATGATGTCCAATTAACTTTACGTAAAATTCAAAAAACAAAGGCATTTAGGGATTATACTGCTTCAAGGGGTAAGGTTGATTACATACAGACTTATCAAGTTACAACAGCAAAAAGATTTTAAATTCATCTAATAAAATTAGGCTACTTAAACGCCCTCTTAGTTTTTTCTGAGAGGGTTTTTCTTTTACATCAATGATACAATCCAAAGATCATTTAGATTTAGGACATTTCGAATGATTAAAGATTAAAATTTATCTTTAGTGAAAATATTATAAGCATGAATTACTTAATGAAAGTATTTTTACTAGTATTAGTATTCTCTCAAATGCAAGGTCAGAAAAAATTGCTATTATGGCCTGATGGTCATATTCCAAATCAAAAGAAAAGTGATGAAAAAGAAAAAGTTTTTGAAACAGATATTATTCGAATTACAAATGTTCAAAACCCAAGTATTGAAATCTATTTACCCTCAAAAAGTATAAGAACAGGTAAAGCTGTCATGATTTGCCCTGGTGGAGGCTATGGCGTTTTAGCTTATGATTGGGAAGGGACTGACTTCGCAAAATTATTGAACGCTAAAGGAATTGCTGCATTTGTTCTTAAATATCGTTTACCAATTTCTTCTTCAATTATTGATCCAAAGTGGGCCCCGCTTCAAGACGCACAACAAGCTCTTCGCTTGATCCGGTCAAATGCTAAAAAGTGGAATATAAACCCAAACCAAATTGGAATAATGGGTTTTTCAGCAGGGGGACATTTGGCTTCCACACTTGGTACTCATTATAATGAAAAAGAAATTATTAATTCAAATAATCCATTAGAAAATATAAGCGCACGTCCTGATTTTATGGCTCTTATTTATCCTGTTATTACTTTTGACAAAAGATATTATCATGGTGGGTCGAAAAATAATTTAATTGGTAAAGACGCCCCAGATGACATTATAAATAAATTTTCTAATAACCTTCAAGTAAATTCAAATACTCCTCCTACTTTTTTAGTTCATTCTGCTGACGATGAAGCAGTTCCAATAGAAAATAGCTTGTTGTTTTATAAAGCACTTCTAAGAAATAATGTTTCAGCTGAAATGCATCTTTATCCAAAAGGTGGGCATGGTTATGGATTAGCAAGAAGAAAAGGCTCTTTAGAAAATTGGCCCAACATTCTTCTAAACTGGATTCGAGAGTTAAATTAGTCCCTAATGGTATTAACACTTAATCCTTTGTAAACCCATGCTAATAGTCAGATGATTTCACTGAAAATTCTAAAAAATTTATAAGTACTTCCGCATGTGTAGATGCAAATTATCTGCCTGGTAGCTAAATCTTTTCTTCCGCTCCAACCCAAACACAGGAGCATGGGTTTTAGAAAACTGTTTTTTTATAGAAACAGGGGGATGGGATTTGGTATGTAATTAAACATCATTAAATTTAGCAAAATGAGTAATTATGAATAAAGTTATTAAAATAGCGTTTAGTCTGCTGTTTATGAGTTGTCAACAAAATGTAGATCCTAATTTGAAGGTATATGGGATTGAAGATTTTTTTGATAATGTTTCGATTTCAGGAGGCTATTTTTCTACAGATGAAGAAAAAATAATATTTAGTAGTAATCAAAGTGGAATATTTAATGTTTATGAAGCTAATATTCAAACAGGAAAAATAAATCAGCTTACAGCATCAAATAAAGAATCATTTTTTGTGAGAGCCTATGTTCCAAATAGCAATGATTTTATTTACTCTGCTGACAATGGAGGAAATGAGATAAATCATTTATTTCTTAAAAAAGAAGATGATACAGTTATTGATTTAACGCCAAGTGAAAATGAAAAAAGTGTGTTTTATAAATGGTCAAATGACAATCAATTTCTTTATTATTTGTCAAATAAAAGAGATTCAAGATATTTTGATTTATATAAAATGAAAATTGGTCAATGGATTCCAGAAATCATATATAAAAACGAGGATAATTTTTCTTTATCTGACATATCTAACGATGAAAAATATTTATTGTTATCAAAGTCAATTACAACGAGTGAAAATAAATTTTACTTATTTGATATAAATGAAAATAAAAGAATTGAGATTTCAAGTTTAACAGGGAGCTATTCAAGTGCTGGATTTTCTAATGATAATACGAGTTTCTTATACATAACCGACATTAATAACGAGTTTTCATATTTGAACAAGTATGACATTGAATCAATGGAATCATCACTCATATATGAGACTGAGTGGGATGTTATGTATAGTTATTTAAGTAAGAACGAAAAATATAGAATTATTGGTGTAAATGAAGATGGAAAAAATTCAGTAAAAGTTATTGAGGTAGATTCCAATTTACCAATAAAATTTCCCTCTTTCAATAACGAGGATATTTCAAGTGTTAGTTTTTCTGAAAGTGAACAAAAAATAAGGCTCACTGTAGGTTCATCTAAAATGCCAAGTGATCTTTTTGTTTACGATATTGAAGCTGAAAATTTAAAGAAAATAACTAATAGTTTAAATCCTAAGATCGACTCAAAAAGTTTAGTCAGTGCTGAGGTAATAAGATATAAGTCTTTTGACGGGCTTGAAATTCCAGCTATTTATTACAAACCACTAAGTGCGTCTAAAAAGAATAAAGTACCTGCATTAGTTTGGATTCATGGAGGTCCAGGAGGACAGTCTCGAATGGGATTTAATCCATTAATACAATATCTGACTAATAA
>JAQWNZ010000012.1 GCA_029246125.1 Flavobacteriaceae bacterium | reverse complement strand
ATTTACTTTTGAAGTGGCTCAAAAAAACGGTTTGCCCTTCAATCTAATAAATCGTGCAAAAAAGAAAATTGAACGTGGAAAAGTTCGCTTTGACGCAACCATTGCAAAGCTTCAGAAAGAACGCTCTGCAATGATGAAAACTGGAAAATCTTTAAAAGAAAAAGAAAGTAAGGTCAAGTCAGAATCGGATCGAATGGAGCAGATGAATGCAAAGCTTAAATCTAAATTGACCAGTTATCAAGAACTTTTTGATTACAACCAACGTATGATTGTTTTGGGAAATAAGGTAAATGAACTGGCTGAACGCTATTTTTCAAATAATAAAAAACGTCCATTGATTGCGGAATTACTCCGCTTGGTAGAAACCGAAAATGCTAAACGAAAACGAAAGACAGCAGCGATTGCCAAAAAAGAACGAGAACAGAAAAAAAAGTTAAATGAGGAAGTTAAAAAGGATTTAGTTCAAGTCCGTAAAGAAAAGAAAAAGGAAAAAATACAGCCAAAACTTATTGAAAAACCCAAACCAAAACTAGCCGTTGGTGATCAGGTCAGACTTTTCGATGGTCGTTCTGTAGGTAGTATCGATTCGATTGAAAAACAAAAAGCAATTGTGAATTATGGAGCTTTTACTACTCAGGTCAGTTTAGATCTTCTTGAATTGGTTCAATCAAAGAAAAAGAGCAAATGAAACCCTTAATCATATTTTATGATGGTTACTGTGTATTGTGTAATTTTTGGGTACGCAAATTATGTCGTTGGGATCGAAAAGATCGCCTCCGTTTTGCTCCTCTTGAGAGTTCTATATCAGAAAAAATGTCAGTCCAAACAGGCTATGACTTGACTCAAACAGATTCTGTTTTGATTTGGGATCAGCAAAACATTCCTGTGGCAGAATCGGCCGCTGTTTTTAAGGTTTTGGAAACCTTAGGGGGATTCTGGAATGTTTTTTTTATTTTTAAAATAGTTCCTACTGCATTATTAAATTGGACTTACAAAAGTATTGCAAGGAATCGATATAAATGGTTTGGAAAAAATAACCACTGTCCACTCCCAGAATCCTCGTTTCAACACAAATTTTTATAACCCATAAAACGTAAATCATGCGCAGTCTAATCAAAACTCCATTAAAAGAATTTAAAAAGTTTATCAGTCGAGGGAATGTCATTGATATGGCAGTCGGTCTTATTTTAGCAACGTATTTTGGAGCGATCGTCAAATCCTTGGTTAATGATGTAATCATGCCTCCCGTTGGTGTCTTTATCGGAGGTGTTGATTTTTCATCTTTTAAAATTGTAATTCAGCAAGCATAGGGTAATGTTAAAGAAGTTGCAATAAATTACGGAACATTCATCAACAACATGCTCACTTTTTTAATTGTTAGTGCGGCTATTTTTATTGCAGTAAAAATTTACAATAAAGTTCAGGACAGTATCATTAGTGAAGAAACAGCACCAAAGACACCCCCAACTCCATCAAAAGAAGAAATTTTATTGACGGAAATACGTGATTTACTTAAAAAATAAATTATTTCAGCTTTCCAATAGTTTTACTTACAATCATTGAAACTGCTGCATCACCAGTTACATTGACTATCGTTCTACACATGTCTAAGGGACGGTCAATTGCAAATATCAAGGCTAAACCTGCTTCAGGAATACCTGCTTGAGACAAAACGATTACAAGCATGACAATACCAGCACTAGGAACTGCTGCGGTTCCGATGGAAGCCAAGGTAGCTGTAAATACTATACCCAATTGAGCACTTAAATTTAAATCCAAACCGAAGGCTTGAGCAATAAATACTGCTGCAACTCCTTGATAAACAGATGTACCGTCCATATTAATTGTGGCTCCGATAGGAAGTACAAAACTTGCCACTTCTTTATCAACTCCAAGATTTTCCTCAACACATTCCATTGTGACAGGCAACGTCGCTGCACTTGAACTAGTAGAAAAAGCAAGTAATTGAGCTGGAGCAATTCCTTTTACAAAAAAATTAATTTTTTTACCAGTAAAAACTCGAACCAGTATTATGTAAATAAAAATCATAGCTGCCAGACCTAAAAGTAATGTTACTGCATAAAGGGCAAGAGCTTGAAATAATTCTAAACTAGGGGCTTCGACGACTAAAGCTGCTAACAAAGCAAATACTCCATAAGGGGCTGCTAACATAATTAAATCAATCAGCTTAAGGATAATCGAATTGAATGAATCAAAGAATTTTTTAACAGGTTTTATTTTTTTGTACGGTAGTAAAATCATTCCTATTCCAAAAAATAATGCAAAAAAAATGACTTGCAACATGTTTCTATTGTTCGATGCTGCTAAAAATATATTGGAAGGAACAATTTCTTCTAATGCGTTTAGTGGTCCAGCCTCTTTTTGTTTAGCAGCAGCGACCTGTTTTTCCTCTGTATTTGTAGAATAGGCCTCGACAAGTTCATTACGAGTTTCTACACTAATAGATTTTCCTGGTTGTATTAAATTAACCAAAACAAGTCCAATACTCACTGCGGTAAGCGTTGTTATCAAATAAGTTAAAATAGTCCTGCCTCCCATTTGAGATAGCTTGGAAATATCTTTTAAATCAGAAACACCTTTGATTAACGAAGCAAGAATCAAAGGAATTGCAATTAACTTAAGAAGGTTAATAAAAATGGTGCCAAAAGGCTTGATATAATCTTTAATAAATTCGGAACCATTTGGAATAAATGATAAAAATGCTCCAAAAAGAACACCTAAAGCCATGCCAATTAAAATTTTCCAGTGTAAGGCAAGTTTTTCCATTTTCAACGAATATCTAAATTTTATTTGTCCTTTTAAGTAGTTTGAAATCAGCAAGAACTAGCGCTGCCATAGCTTCAACTATTGGAACTGCTCTAGGCACAACACATGGATCGTGCCTTCCTTTTCCTTGCATTTTTACCATTTCTCCCTTTGAATTTATAGTTTCTTGATTCTGCATAATCGTAGCTACAGGTTTAAAAGCAACATTGAAATATATATCCATTCCGTTTGAAATTCCTCCTTGAATTCCACCAGAGAAATTTGTTTTTGTACTTCCGTCCGAATTAAATAAATCATTATGTTCACTTCCCTTTTTTTGAGTACCCATAAAACCACTTCCATACTCAAATCCTTTAACTGCATTAATTGAAAGCATAGCTTTACCTAATTCAGCATGTAATTTATTAAAAACGGGTTCTCCAAGTCCTACAGGTACATTTTTAATTATACATGTCACTATACCCCCTATAGTATTACCTTCTTTACGAATTTTTTTAATTAAAATTTCCATTTCAGAAGCCATTTTACTATCCGGACAGCGAACAATATTGTCTTCTATTTTTGATAGATCAACTTCTGATGGGTTTGATTTCAATTTTAATGCTCCTACTCCGGAAACGTATGCATTGATTGTTATAGGTGCTAAGAATTGCTTAGCAATAGCCCCTGCCACCACTCTACTTGCAGTTTCACGCGCAGAGCTTCTTCCCCCTCCTCGGTAATCTCTAATACCAAATTTTTCGTCATAAACGTAATCCGCATGAGATGGACGATAGCTATCTTTAATATGAGAATAATCTTTAGGTTTTTGATTTGTATTATGAATTGCAAAACCAATTGGAGTTCCTGTAGTTTTACCTTCAAAAATTCCAGAATAAAAGGTGACTTCATCTGGTTCTTTTCTTTGTGTTACAATTGAAGATTGGCCAGGCTTTCTTCGATCTAAATCTTTTTGTATTTCGCCTATATCAATTTCAATTCCTGAGGGGCATCCATCGATAACACCTCCAATTGATGGACCATGTGATTCTCCAAAAGTTGTAAGTTTAAAAATTGACCCAAAAATATTACCAGACATATATTATTAAATATATCTCAAAGATAAAGCTTTAAGCTTTATTTAGTATTTAAAAGTTTCTAAGAGTTTATTATTAAGCCCAATTTTTATTTTTACTTGTTTTTCCAATTCCAGGGTTAAATCCATTAGTAGGATCAAGTTCTTTATAAAATTTTTTTAATGAAGGTTTTGCTTTGTATTCATGTCCAACATTATGTTCTGCTGGATATTCTGCTCCTCTTTTATCATATATCTTTAAAAGTTCATTTTTTAATCTTTCTCCATCAATACCTTTTTTTACTATATAATTTTGATGAAGTACATGGCAAAATAAATGACCATAATATAGTTTCATTTCGAGCATATCATTAATTTCTTTTGGTAACTCCTCAAACCATTTCTTTTCGTTTCTAGGAAAAGCAATGTCAAGGGACATCATTTCACCATGCTTTTTTGAGTTAAGAATATGGTATCTTCCAATTGCACTAGCAGATACAAATCTATGAAGAGATGCTTTTTTTGATTCAAAATTATTACATTCAAAATAATCTCCATCACTATTTTCAAAAACTTTACTGAAATAATCTCTTGCCTCATTAATTCCCTCGTCTGACATCTCTATAATCCAATGATGTTTATATAAATCTCTAAATTTTTCCATTCTTTTTGGTAAATGATTTGGAAAAAAATTACTTAAAAATTGCATTAATCTGTCTGAAAAGTTATTAGGTAGAAATTTAAGTTTTTTTTGCAATATTATCAACCTTTCTTTTTAGTTCAAACAAAGTTGGTAGAAACATAGTGCCTAATCTCTCAATAACTAAAAAAGTATCTTTACTATACTTTTTTGCAGCATCATAACAGTCTCTATGTAAATAGTCACCAAGTGTTGGAAGTGTTTTAAATTTTGACAAAATATCTCGACGTATTTTCCAAAAAACATCGGGGTCATTACTACCGATGTAGAATACTTTATTTTTGATTGGCTTAAGATAGGTGTCTAATCGAACCGCAAAAACTGCTATTTTACCTGCACTTCCAGAGGCTCCATATAATAATCTATTATCAGAATTAAATCTTGCTGGCGTGTTTTCATTAATTTGCCTGACAATTTTGGAGTATTTGTCATCAGAGCCTAATTTGTTAGTATTTTGAATATCTGATTTTTTATAATTTTTATTTTGAAGATTATCTAAAATTTCTTCTGGGCTTGAACCTAGATTAACATACAATTCATTAACAAGTTCTAACTCACCATTCTTATTAATTCTTGCATATAAAGCCATTTCTGTATAGGATGGTCCTCTTTGAACCAAAGAACCTCCAGCATTGTTACAAATTCCACCAATGATTGATGCCCCTATAGAAGTCGATCCAATTATTGAGTGAGGTTCTCTATCAAAAGGTTTTAATTTTTTTTCTAAATCATATAAAGTACTTCCTGCTAAACCAACTATTTGATTGCCGTTATTAATAATATGAATACTATTAATTCGCATTGTATTAAGAACCAGTATTGGCCTATCATAGTTATTTCCAAATGGAGTTGAACCACCAGTTAAACCAGTGTTAGCTGCTTGCATTATGACTATTATATCCTCTTCGACACAAATCTGTAAAATCTTCCATATATCACTCAATTTACCTGGCTTTAATACTGCCAAAGCATTTCCAGCTCCATATCGCCAACCTTTTGAATATGGTAATTTATTCCATTCTGAAGTAAGAACATTCTTATTTCCTATTATCTTTTTTATTTTATCTATGACATTTTTATTTTTCATCATCCATAAAAATTATTTAATTTATAAAACACTAAAATAAGGATAAGTTTTCCATGTTTATTTTCAATTACGTAAATTCGTAAATTGATATCAAATTCTATGAAAAATACAATTTTCACATTAATTTCTACTCTTTTTTTACTTGGATCTTGTGAGGACTCATCAAGTAATCTAAAAATAAAAGGAACTACAGATTTAGAAAATGGTAGTAAAATTTTTCACCTTGTTGCAGATACTAATAATCAGCCTGTGGTATTAGACACGCTAAATGTTAATGATGGCGAATTTAGTTTAACTACTGAAAATGAATTTCCGGATATTCATTTCCTGAAAATTGAAGGTTTTTCAGGAACATTTCCTTTTGTTGCTGAAAAAGGTACGGTTTTGATTGAATTAAACAAAGACAATTTAGACTCTTCAAAAGCAAACGGAACTATATCTAATGATGATTTCATGAAGTATAAAACCGACACACAAGTATACATTACCTCTCTTAATGCTATAGGTAATGATCTACAACAGGCAACAATTTTAAAAGATTCTCTTTTAGCTGACGACTTGAGAGATCAATACCAAGATGTTAGAGATCAAATTCAAGAGTACGAATTAAATTTTCTTAAATCAGCTCCCAATTCATTCATATCAATTTTAATTTTAGAGCTCTTTATTGCAAACAATGCTATACAAATTCCAGATGCAAAAGAATTATTTGAAGGTTTTAGTGAGCGGATAAAAAATACTCCTTCAGGAAAAGCAGTTGGTGAAATTTTAAAACAAACTCCAAAAGCTGAGGTAGGACAGATAGCGCCTTTTTTTGAAGGGCCTAACCCTGAAGGCAGAAGATTTAACTTAAAAGATAAATTAGGTAAGGTTACTATAATTGATTTTTGGGCTAGTTGGTGTAGGCCTTGTCGTGTAGAAAATCCAAATCTTGTTCGCCTATTCAACAAGCATAAAAATAATGGACTTCAAATTGTTGGTGTTTCTCTTGATCGAACAAAACCTAAATGGGTTCAAGCAATTGCTGATGATGGCCTAATATGGGAACACGTTTCTAATCTTAAATTTTGGAATGATCCAATTGCAAAATTGTATCAGGTATCAGCTATTCCTGCAACTTTTATTTTAGATGAAAATGGTGTAATTCTTACTCGAGACCTAAGGGGCATTATGCTTGAACAAAAAATAGAAGAGCTTCTAAGTGAAATGTAGATTAACTTTGTTTTCTGTAGAGTAATACACCTGCAATTATAAGTGCAAAACTTAATATACTAAGCATAAAAACTGATTTATAAATCACATTAGGCATTAGAAATAGTGTGATTACAATCCCTCCTATAGCACCACCAAAATGTGCAGTATGGCCTATATTATCATTTTGAGTTTTCATGCCATATAGAGTGTATAATAAATAAACTATTCCAAAAAGATATCCAGGAATGGGTATTGGGATTAAAAAAAGCATTAGTTCAATTTCTGGATACAATAAAAGAGCGCTAAACAATACACCTGTTACTGCTCCGCTAGCTCCAACAGCTGAGTAATAGTTATCTTTATAATGAAAGTAATAGCCAAATAAATTACCAGCTAAAAGACTACCTACAAAAAGTAATAAAAATGAATTCGTACCCAATATTCCTACAACAATATTTACAAAAAAATAGAAAGTAAACATATTAAAGAGTATATGTGTAGTATTTACATGAAGAAAACCAGAGGAAAGTAATCTATAATAATCCCCTGCTTTGATACTACCGATGTGAAAACGATATTTTTCAAAAAAAATATCGTTTTTAAAACCGATTAAACTGAATAATATATTCAACCCTATTATAAGTATACCCACAGGGGGAATGTTTTGTAACATAATTCTAATTTTATTTTAAAAAAGGCCTTAGAGATCAAAAACAATTCCCTGTGCTAGAGGAATGTCTTTTGAATAGTTTATGGTATTTGTTTGTCTTCTCATGTAAGCTTTCCATGCATCTGAGCCACTTTCACGTCCACCTCCGGTTTCTTTTTCTCCTCCAAACGCTCCTCCAATTTCAGCGCCAGAAGTTCCAATGTTAACATTAGCAATTCCACAATCACTTCCCCAATGGGCTAAAAATGTTTCGGTCTCCTGGATGTTGAGTGACATGATTGAAGAGGACAAACCTTGTTTGACCTCATTCTGGATTGATATTGCCTGTTCAATACCTCCATTATATTTCATAATAAAAAGAATAGGTGCAAAGGTTTCATTTTGAACTATAGCAGCATCGTGATCAATAATTACTACCGCAGGTTTCACATAAAATCCGCCTTCGTAACCATTAATATCTAACACCCCTCCGGGAACTAGCCACTCCCCCCCTTCTTCTTGAGCTTGAGCTATAGCTTTCTTATAGGTTTGCACCGCATCTGAATCGATTAATGGTCCTACATGGTTATTCTCATCTAAGGGATTACCAATTCGTAATTGATTATATGCTTTTTGAATACTCTTTGTGAAAGAATCAAAAATAGTTTCATGTACAATAAGTCTTCGCGTGGAGGTACATCTTTGTCCGCAAGTTCCAACAGCTCCAAAGACCGCTGCTCTCATTGCAATATTTAAATCAGCACTGGCTGTTACGATCATGGCGTTGTTTCCTCCTAGTTCTAATAAAGATTTTCCTAGCCTAGCTCCTACTTGCTGAGCTACATACTTACCCATTCTGGTAGATCCAGTCGCGGATACTAAAGCAATTCGATGATCTTCAGTAATCCATTTTCCTATTTCTATCCCTCCAGATAATACGGTTGATATTCCTTCTGGGAGTTTATTATCATTCAATACTTCTGATATAATATTTTGACAGGCTATGCTGCAAAGTAGTGTTTTTTCGCTAGGTTTCCAGACACACACATTCCCGCAAACCCAAGCCAAAGCAACATTCCAACTCCAGACAGCTACAGGGAAGTTAAATGCAGAAATGATTCCTACTAAACCTAAAGGATGGTACTGTTCGTATAGACGATGTTGTGGACGTTCAGAGGTCATAGTAAAACCGTGTAATTGTCTTGAAATACCAACTGCAAAATCACAGATATCAATCATCTCCTGAACTTCACCAAGACCCTCTTGAAATGATTTTCCCATTTCCCATGAAACCAATTGACCTAAAGCCGCTTTTTTCTCACGAAGTTTATTTCCAAACTGACGGACAATTTCACCTCTTTTTGGGGCAGGTATTTTCTGAAAAATTAAAAAGGCATGTTCTGCTTTAGTTATAGCTTTTTCATAATCCTCGACCCCGGCAGCTTGAAGGGTTCCCAATAAACTTCCATCAACAGGACTGAAAGATTTAATATATTCCCCAGAACCAAACCAAGAAAGGCCAGAATGACATCCTTTCTGATTTGATTTTATGTTCAATTCTTTAAGTAGGTCTGTTATCTTTTTCATTTTTATTTTTTAAGTTGTGAAGTAAATGTACTTTCAAAAATTTTATCTGCATTAGATGCTTCAAATCCTTCTCTTCTGTGTTTTCTCTTTAATTTTGTTTTTTTGTAGTTAATGAATTCAGGAAGTACACTACGTTCGGCAAATTCTACATAGCTTCCTGCGATAGTTCTCAATTCTCCACCAGAAAAGCGAGCTTCTACTTGATTAGCAATAGAACTACTTTGTTTCAAAAGACCGTCTCTACTGATTTTAATTTCCCCACCTGAATCATTCAATTCAATTCCAATTGATTTAAGAAATTCATTGAAAGATTCAAGACGATTAAAAGGTTCTGGTAGATCATGTACACTGATTGTATAATGATTCAAGTAATAGCGGTTGTATATTACCCATGCTGAATATTCACTTTCACTTAGTAAAATTTCGTAATCTTCTTTAGTAGGAATTGACCATAGTGGAGTTTGAAAAAAAGATGAAACAGCCTCCACATTATTTAAATCTAAACAATCTACTGGATCAGTATCTACAGTATTAGTGTACTTGGAAATAATTGCCTGTGCAGACTTGGAAAGTAAATCTATTTTCAATTCACTTATGAATACTCTTGGTAGATCATCAGTTGGAGGACTGTACCAATAAGCGTCCAACTTTTTAGTATCAAAATGATAAAAATTCATTCTTCTGTAACCATGAGCTAGAAATATTTTTTCAAAAGACTCAATCCCAAGATTGTCAACGCCCATTGTGCGAAAAGCAATATGGTCATTTACAATATCTTGTTGGTTATTAACAAAACCCTCATTCATCATGGCTTGAGTAATCTTACGAACATTAGGAACGCGTGATTCATAGACTTTAAAAAGATTGTCTAAAATTTCAGTCATTATGGTATTGCTTTTAAATTTCATATCACAATGATTTATTTATTAGGTTAAAAATAAACTAAATTTGGATTCTAAATACATCCAAATTGAATGCCTTAATATATTATATCACTTATCCTACTCTATTTGTGATATCCCGCCTTCCTTTCAATTTAATTTATTTACTTTCAGATGTTCTTTACCTTATAATTTATAAGGTCTTAAGATATCGAAAAAGCTTAGTGTGTTCAAATTTGAAACTTGCTTTTCCTGAAATGAAAGACGAGGAATATATTGGAATTGAAAAGATGTTTTACCAACACCTATGTGATGTGTTTCTTGAAATCATTAAATCAATGGGAATGAGTAGAAATCAAATGTTAAAAAGGTTTAAGATAAAGAATGTAGATGTTTTGACTCAGTTTGAAAAAGAAAATCGTTCAGCTTTTATAATTTGCGGACATTACGCTAGTTGGGAATGGATGATGTCTTTGGGTTACCATATGAAGCATCTAGGTTTCGGAATTTATCGGCCTATTAAGAATCCTTATTTCAATAGGCTAATTAAAGAAATTAGGAGCCAGCACGACGCTTATATGATTCCTCAAAAATCAGCTTCTGATATAATTAGAAAAAAAGAGGAAAATAATGAACTTGGAGTCTATGGTTTTGCAAGTGATCAGTCTCCAAGACCTACTTCTAAATCGTATTGGAGAACATTCATGGGAATTGAAGTACCCGTTTTCAATGGTGCAGAACGTCTGGCTAGAGAACTTAATATACCTGTTGTATTTGGAAGAATTAAAAGGCTCAAAAGAGGCTATTACGAGTTGGAGTTTAAACTCATATCAGATCAATCAAAGAATACTTCTGAGAACCAAATCACGGATTTATTCACAAGCTGGTTGGAAGAGCAAATCAAAGAGGACCCTTCACAGTATTTATGGACTCATAAACGATTCAAGCATGCAAGGCTTAAAAAAGAGCTTTAATTTCTTTGTCAAATCGGTACGCAATAGCATCAGCTTCTTTTTGTGTTTTTGCCTCTGAATAAATACGAATTATGTGTTCCGTATTAGATTTTCGAAGATGAACCCAGGAGTGTTCAAAGTCAATTTTTAAGCCATCGACTGAAGTTATTATTTCATTGGAATAATGGTTTGCTAGGTCTCTTAAAATTCTATCTACATCCATCCCTTTCTTTAAGTTAATTTTGTTCTTAGACATGTAATAATTGGGATAAGTTGCCCTAAGTTGAGAAACGCTGACTTTTCTTTCAACCAAAAGGGATAAAAATAATACAACCCCAACCAAAGCATCTCTTCCATAATGGGAGCCTGGATAGATAATTCCACCATTTCCTTCTCCACCAATCACTGCCTTTGATTTTTTCATTTCAGCAACAACGTGCACTTCACCAACTGCACTGGCAGTATAGGTTTGCCCATGTAGGTTAGCTACATCAGCTAAAGCTCTGGTAGAAGATAAATTAGAGACAGTTGCTCCAGGGTTTTTACCTAAAACGTAGTCTGCACAAGCAACTAAGGTATATTCCTCACCAAATAACTCCCCTTTCTCATCAACAAAAACAAGACGGTCCACATCAGGATCAACAGCAATACCAAAGTCAGCTTTGTGAATTACTACCGCTTCACATAAATCGGTCAAATGCTCTTTTAAGGGTTCAGGGTTGTGAGAAAATTCTCCATTTGGTTCACAATGAATCTTAACTACTTCTACTTCTAGTGACTCAAGTAAAGCTGGAATAGCAATTCCTCCAGAAGAATTAACTCCATCCACAACAACTTTAAATGAAGTTTTTTGAATTTTATCAACTTGAACGTATTTCAATGACATGCATTCTTTAATGTGTTTTTCTATAGCATCATTGAAAATACTAATTTTACCTAAATGTTCAACAGAAGCATATTTAAATGACTCTTTAGCTGCATAGTCCAAAACTTGCAATCCAGCTCTTGCATCAATAAACTCCCCTTTTTCATTTAGTAGTTTCAAAGCATTCCATTGTTTTGGGTTATGGCTAGCAGTCAGAACAATACCCCCATTTGCACTTTGCTTAGAAACCAAAAGAGCAACAGTTGGGGTTGTGGACAATCCCAAATCAATCACATTGATCCCCATGCTTACAAGTGTTTGATTGACTAAATTATGAATAATAATACCTGAAATTCTAGCATCTCTACCTGTTACTACAGTTAACTTTTCTTTATGGGTTTGAGAGAGATACTGTGCGAAAGCACTTGTAAACCGAACAACGTCCAAAGGACTTAAATTTATACCAGATTCCCCACCAATTGTACCACGAATTCCAGAAATAGATTTAATTAATGGCATTTAGATATTATTTGAATCAATTATGTAAAGTTAAAGGATTAAAAACTTAGAAATGGAATTCAATATTCATTATTTTTTTTGTGTAATTAAACGACTATATTTAAAATATTTAAATCAATGCTTAAAACCTCTTAATTAAAACTATTTATAATCCTTGAATTTTTTAGCTCATGTGTTTTTATCTGGAAATGACTTTCCACTTGCCTTTGGTAATCTAATTGCTGATCAAGTAAAAGGAAATGAAGTTCAAAACTATCCTTTACAAGTTCAAAAGGGAATTAAACTTCATCACGCCATAGATCATTTCACTGACACACATCAAATATTCAAAGAATGTGTAACTGAACTATTTCCAGTCTACAGACACTTCAGCAGAGTAATTATTGACATGTATTTTGATCATTTCTTAGCTGTGCATTGGAATAGATACCATTCATTATCATTAGAAGAATTTTCAAAAAAATTTTATAATCAATTACGGAATTATAATATTGATTTTTCTATTAAGATAAATAGTTTTATTAATGCATTAATTAATTACAATTGGTTTGAAAAATATAAAAGTATAAATGGACTTGGGATTATTATGACTCAAATGGAAAAGCGTACTAGTTTTGATTCTAATTTAGGAAGATCAACAACTGAATTAATAGAAAAATATTCTTACTTTAATGAGCAATTTTTAAATTTTATAAGGCCACTAATTGCTTTTAGCAAAATGAAAATAACTCAACTATGAATAATCGATTTATCAGTTTTATTTATGTTTTTAGTTTTAATATAATTATAATTTCCTGCAATACAGAAAAACCAATTAGAGGTGCAGTAGTTAGTGCTCGAGAAGAAGCCTCCAAAATTGGAGTAGCAATTATGGCAAAAGGAGGAAATGCTTTTGACGCTATGATTGCAACTGACTTGGCTTTGACAGTTTGTTATCCAAATGCAGGAAATATTGCTGGAGGTGGCTTTATGGTTTATAGACTTTACAATTCTGAAACTGGAAGCCTAGATTATCGTGAAAAAGCACCCCTAGCATCAAGTCCAGACATGTATTTAGATGGGAACGGGAATGTTATTCCAGATAAAAGCACTTTTGGAGGTATGGCTGTAGGTGTTCCTGGTACGGTCGCAGGACTTGAAGCAATTCATAAAAAATTTGGATCCCTCCCTTGGAAAGATTTAGTTCAACCAGCTATTGACTTGGCCCTTAATGGATATCGAGTAACCGCTAAGCAACAATTAAGTTTCAATGCTAAAAAAGATGAGTTCATCGAAATGAATGGTAAAAACACCTTCTACGCAAAAGGATTTAAAACTAATGATTGGGTTAAGAATAAAGCTCTTGCTAATACACTTAAGCGGATTGCTAAAAATGGGAGTGATGGATTTTATAAGGGTATAAACGCAGATGCCATGATCAATCGTATTAAAGAAACAGGAGGAGTCATGACCGCAGAAGACTTATTGGCATATAAGCCAGTTTGGAGAGATCCAGTTCATTTTAAGTATGAAGATCTTGATTTATATGCAATGGCTCCACCCTCAAGTGGGGGAATTTGCTTAGGACAAATTATGAAAATGATTGAACCTTTTAATATTGGACAATACGCTCAAAACTCCTTAGAAGCCATGCAGATAATTATAGAAGCCGAACGTCGCTCCTATGCTGACAGAAGTTTGTATTTAGGAGACCCAGACTTTATAAACATTCCTCAAGACAGCCTATTAGATAATGCATATTTATCAGATCGTATGATGAGCTTTAGTTTTGACCAAGCAAGTGAATCTTTAGACATAAATCCTGGAAATATTATTTGGGAAGAAAGTGAAGAGACTACTCATTATTCTATTTTGGATCCAATGGGCAATGCAGTTGCAGTAACCACAACACTAAACGGAAGTTACGGCTCTAAAGTATTTGTTGAGTCAGGAGGCTATTTTTTAAATAATGAAATGGATGACTTTAGCAGTAAACCTGGAGTTCCAAACATGTTTGGTCTTATTGGAGGAAAAGCAAATGCAATTGCTCCAGAGAAACGAATGTTAAGTGCTATGACTCCAACAATAGTTGAAAAAAATGGAAAACTATCTATGATAGTTGGAACCCCCGGAGGATCAACTATTATTACATCCGTTTTACAAACCATATTGAATGTATATGAATTTGGAATGGATATGCAAGAAGCTGTAAGTGCCGCTCGGTTTCATCATCAGTGGCTTCCAGATGTAGTTATTTTAGAACCCAAACAATTTGATTCGTTATTGATTCAAAAACTTCAAGTCAAAGGATATGATATCAAAGAAGAATACTCTCGTATAATTGGAAGAGTAGATGCAATTCATTTGTCAGAAAAGAAAGTTATTTCTACTGGGGCTGATCCTAGAGGAGATGACGCTGCAGTAAAACTTTATTAATTTCTTTTCTTTACTAATTTAAATTCGTATTTCGTATTATATTGATTTCCATTTACTAAACATGTCAATCATTCGTTACTAGCTTTATACAAACAACTTTAAAACACAATACTTATTTTTTATTAAAGAATGAGTGAATGATAAAAAGACTGTAATAATATCTTATTTTTGCAGCTAATTGAAGATGAAGGAAAACAATAACACTATCCGCATTGAAGGTGCGAGGGAACACAATTTAAAGAATTTCAATTTAGATATTCCTAGAAATAAGTTGGTTGTAATAACTGGACTTTCAGGCAGTGGAAAATCCTCTTTGGCTTTTGATACCCTTTATGCTGAAGGACAGCGACGTTACATGGAAACTTTTTCTGCCTATGTCAGACAATTCTTAGGAAACATGGAACGACCTGATGTAGATAAAATTGACGGACTATCACCAGTAATAGCTATAGAGCAAAAAACAACTTCTAAAAGTCCCCGATCAACAGTCGGAACCATTACTGAATTATATGATTATATAAGGCTTCTTTTCGCTCGAGTTGGAACAGCTTACAGCTATTTGTCCAATCAAAAAATGGTAAGTTATACAGAAGAGCAAATTCAAAACCTGATAGTGAATGATTATTTAGATAAAAAAGTTTTTCTTTTAGCCCCAATAATAAAATCTAGAAAAGGTCATTACAGAGAACTTTTTGATTCTCTTTCAAAGCAAGGGTTTTCAAAGGTTAGAATTGATGGTCAAGTTGTTGATCTGACCCCCGGGATGAAAGTAGATCGATACAAAACTCATGATATCGAATTAGTAATCGATCGTTTTACTGTAAAAAGTGATGAAAATTTTATTAAAAGACTTAATGACTCATTGATAACTTCTCTTCATTTCGGTAAAGATATTGTGATTGTAATGGAGTTAGATCAGAAAAAAGAACGTTATTTTAGCAAAAACTTAATGTGCCCTACTTCAGGTATAGCCTATCCTATGCCCGAACCAAACACTTTTTCATTTAACTCTCCCAAAGGAATGTGTCCTAGTTGTAAGGGTCTTGGTATTAAGCATAAGATAAACTTAAAGAAAATCATTCCAGACGATTCAATTTCTATCGCTCAGGGGGGTCTAGTTCCCTTGGGAACCAAAAGAACAAGTTGGACTTATAGACAGATTGAAACTATTGCAAAATGTTATGACTTTTCTTTAACAGAGCCCATTAGTAAAATACCAAAAAAAGGGTTGGAAGTTATTTTAAAGGGAAGTCAAGAAAAGTTCGATATTCCTTCTACTACTCTAGGCATTACACGTTCCTATAAAATTGATTTCGAAGGACTAGAAAACTACATCGAATCGTCATATGAAGAAGCTGCCACTGCAAGTATAAAGCGCTGGGCATCAAATTATATGGATAGTAATAAATGCAGTATTTGTAATGGTTCTCGTTTGCGTAAAGAAGCCTTGTTTTTTAAACTAAATAACCTCAATATTGCAGATATAGTGAGAATGGATCTAAAAGATTTATTCTTTTGGATTTCTGATTTAGAATCTTTCTTGACTGAAAATGAAAATAAGGTTGCAAAAGAAATTATCAAAGAAATTTGTGTCAGACTTAAATTTTTAATTGATGTTGGCTTAGACTATTTACAACTCAATCGATCTTCCAAATCACTTTCGGGCGGAGAAGCCCAACGAATTCGTTTGGCAACACAAATAGGGTCTCAACTGGTTGGGGTACTTTATATATTAGATGAACCCAGTATCGGATTACACCAAAGAGATAACAACAGGCTAATTAACTCTCTTAAATCTTTGCGTGACCTCGGTAATTCTGTAATAGTAGTTGAGCATGACAAAGATATGATGTTACATTCAGATCACCTTATTGACATGGGGCCACACGCAGGCAAAAATGGAGGTGAAATTATTTCTCAAGGTACACCAGATGAAATATTAAACGAAAATACGCTCACAGCTAAATATTTAAATGACAAGTTGCGGATTGAAATTCCAAATGAGCGAAGGGATGGTAATGGAAGTTCTATAAATATATATGGATGTAAAGGAAATAATTTAAAAAATATTGATGTTGAATTCCCACTTGGATTGATGATAGGAGTAACAGGTGTATCAGGTAGTGGAAAATCAACACTAATAAATGAAACCCTATATCCCATATTAAATGAAAATATTTTTAATGGAGTAAAGGTTCCATTAGCATATAGTGATATTAAAGGACTCGAGCACATAGATAAAGTAGTAGATATCAATCAAAGTCCCATAGGAAGGACTCCTAGAAGTAATCCTGCTACCTATTGTAGTGTTTTTAGTGAAATTCGAACCTTATTTACCCTAACTCCGGAAGCTAGAATTAGAGGGTATAAACCTGGACGTTTTAGTTTTAATGTAGTTGGAGGTCGATGTGAAACCTGCCAAGGAGGTGGAATGAAAGTAATTGAAATGAATTTTTTACCAGATGTATATGTAAAATGTGAAAGCTGTAATGGTAGAAGATTTAATCGTGAAACTTTAGAAGTTCGTTACAAAGGAAAGTCCGTTTCTGACATATTAAATATGTCTATAAATGAAGCCTGTACTTTTTTTGAACCCATTCCTAAAATTTACAGAAAACTTAAAATGATTCAAGATGTAGGATTGGGATATATTACCCTAGGCCAGTCATCTACTACCCTATCTGGTGGTGAAGCACAACGGATAAAATTAGCAAGTGAGCTTTCAAAAAAGGACACTGGAAAAACATTTTATATTTTAGATGAACCTACTACCGGACTTCATTTTGAAGATATTAGGGTTTTATTAGATGTGCTTAATCGATTGGTAAATAAAGGAAATACAGTGCTTATTATAGAGCATAATCTTGATGTAATAAAACAAGTAGATCATATAATTGATATTGGCCCAGAAGGAGGGAGAAAAGGTGGAGAATTGATTTTCAGTGGAAAACCAGAAGACTTAATTAAAACAAAACGAAGCCACACGTCTCATTTTTTAAAAAATGAATTAGAAAAAAATTTATTTCCCATTGTTACATGAAAAAATCAAAATTAAAAACCTATAATATTTTGCTTGAAACAACTAAAGTTGTCGTAAAGGCTTACCAAACTTTATTTTTATTAGTCCTGAGTAAAGAAGTTGTTTGTACTTTAAAACAATTCTTCCATAAAGTGAACTTTAATTCAATTTTCCAAAATGATTATTAGGCGTTATTTTAATATATACTTAGCCATTTTTTTTAGTTCAATTAGTTTTGCTAGAGGGCAAATTAATAATGCTCTTGATGTAATTTTAAATTCGGAAGAAGAAACTCTAGTAGTTTCTCAAACAATTGAATACACAAATACAAGTAATGAAACTCTCAGTACTCTTTTTTTATACGATTGGGGAAATTCATACCAAGGTGAACCAGCGCCCTTAGCAAAACATTTAGCAAATCAATTTAACCGAAGTTTTTATTTAAAATCAAACAGTAAACTTGGTTATACAAAAATAAATACTTTAAAAGGGGCATCAATCTCATCTTGGTCTCGACTCGAAGATAAACTGGATATTATTGTTGTCAATTTGCATGAAAAATTACCCATTGGTGAACGAATTAAAATTCAATTAGAATATTTGGTTAAAATTCCAGATGATAAGTTTTCAGGTGTTGGAATTAATTCTTCTGATGGGTTTTTAATTCGCGACTTATTTATTTCTATAGCTCCAAGATATGATGGGGAGTGGTTGCTAAATAGTAATTTAGGATTCCGAGACTACAGTAGTCTGCCAAGTAATTATCAATTTAATTGGAAATATCCAGACAAATATACTTTGCTAAGTAATTTGAATGAAATATCTTCTAAAACAGATTTGAAAAGCTATCAAAAAACTACTGTACATAAAGATGAAAACATAATTAGTCCAGAATTTATTTTCGACTTGAATAATTCATTTAAAACGATTACAATCAATGATAATTTTTCAGTTATAACAGATATCCTATCTACTAAAAATGTTGAAGTAGATGTTAAAAAGTCTATTAAAAAAATAGACAATTTTACTAGACAAATTTTAAATTCGATTCCAAATAAAAAGTTACTTATTTCAAGAAAAGATTATTCTAGAAATCCTATTGTTGGCATAAGCCAAGCGCTGGCCTTTCTAAATCCATTTTCTGATGACTTTATATATGAAACAAGTTTTATGAAAGCTTATTTAGCTTCATACTTAAATGAATTATTTATCATTAATAAAAGAAAAAAACATTGGATTACAGGAGGTATCCAAACTTTTATCATGATGAAATATGTAGAGGATTTTTATCCAAACAGTAAGTTTCTTGGAGATCTTTATAAGTTTAAAATTTTAGGTATAAGACCTTTCAAAAACTATAGTGCAGCGGACATAGGATTTAATGAAAGTTTTTCATTTATGTCAGAGTTTGGAGAGCATGCCAATAATCAACAACAAGATACGCTGAGTAAAGATAAATTAACAAAATCAAACGAACTTTACACAATTCCTTATCATACTGGGTCTGGATTAATGTATTTGGATAAAAACCTAGGGGGAGAGATTTTGGCTCAAAGCCTTAAAAAATTCACTAAAGAAAGGGGAAGCTACCCTTTGAGTGAAATTCTTGAGCAAGAAACAACAAAAGAAACTAAATGGTTTTTCAAAACCTATTTGACAGATCGTGAGGCATATGACTTAATTATTACTGATATTACTAAGGGTAAAGAATCTATACGTTTAAAAGTTAAAGAAGAAAATAATAAACCTGTTCCATTTAAACTTGATTTAATTAAAGAAGATTCTCTTATTAATGAGCGATGGATATATTACAAAGGAAAAGATACTATAATTGAGACGAATACAAAAAATGCTGACTTTATAGTAATTAATTCAAACAGGTTCCTGCCTGAAAAAAATAGAGCAAATAATTGGAAATATCTCAAATCTGAATCTGGTTTAAAACCATTACAACTTACATTTTATGGTGACAGTGAAAATCTAAGAAGAAATCAACTATTCTATCACCCTATTTCAGACTTCAATGCCTATGATGGGTTTACAGGAGGTTTAAGAATATATAATACAAGAGTTAAAAACCAACCTTTTGAAATTGATTTACACCCACAATACTCTATAAAGGAAAATTCGATGGTTGGTTTTTTTAGAACTCGTTATCGTTTTATAAATCATAAAAGCAAAAACTATTTAAATCAGGTTTTTTTAACTGGAAAAAGTTACCACTACAATACAAATTTAAGATATACATCTTTACAACCGTCATTTTCAATGTACTTCAGGCCTTTTGATTTACGTTCTAACAAAAGACAATTGCTTAACTTTTCTTGGTTTAATGTTTTTCGTGATAGAGATCCTGATGTTCCTGTCACTCCAGATTACAGTGTTTTTAACATTCTGCATCGTTATAACAATTCTGATGCAGTAAACGTTTTTACAACTAATTCAAATTTTGAGGCCTCCGGTAAATTTGGGAAAATTTATTTTAGTAGTAATTACAGAAAACTTTTTCGTAGTGGTCGTCAATTCTCAGCCCGCTTTTTTATTGGAAAATTTTTATGGTATAATGTGAGTGAAAATGACAATAATTTCTTTGATTTTAATTTAAACCGATCTCCAGATTATTTATTTCGATATGATTACCTTGGAAGATCAGAGGATTCAGGCATTTATAGTCAGCAATTTGTTCCTGCTGAAGGAGGTTTTAAAGCATTTTTTGATGAGTCTTCTGCAAATGATTACATGGCTTCCATCAATGCTTCAATTGGAATATGGAAATGGATTGAATTTTACGGAGATATTGGAATACTAAGAAATAGAAATAACTCTTCTCTATCTTATTTTGACTCAGGTTTTAAGTTTAGTTTAGTCCCTGATTACTTTGAAATATTTTTCCCTCTTTATTCATCAAATGGATTTGAACCCAACCAATCTAGATATGCAACCAAAATTAGATTTATTTTTACGCCCAGACTGAGCACATTGAGTAGTTTATTTTCACGTAAATGGTTTTAGGTTGGTATATCGAGATAGGTTTTTCAATAAGTCATCTAAAGCTGAAAAAGTATAATTTTTGTATTTTTGTACCACCTTATGAAAGTTGAAAATTCTGAGAAAAATTTAAAAATAAGTTTTAAGGCATTCAAAAATAAAGTCCTTGAAGATTATCGCCTTGCTGTTCTGAGTAGAGAATGTAGCTTGTTAGGTCGACGTGAAGTATTTTCTGGAAAAGGTGCTTTCGGGATTTTTGGAGATGGTAAGGAATTACCACAATTAGCCATGAACCATTTTTTTCAAAATGGCGACTACAGATCTGGGTATTATAGAGATCAAACCTTACTTATGGCTCAAGGATTACTGTCGGTTTCAAATATATTTGCTGCTCTATATGCAGACCTAGACAGATCTAGGGAGCCTATGTCAGGAGGAAGACAAATGGGTGGCCATTTTACTTCAGCAAGCAGAGATTTAAACGGAAATTGGTTGGATGTGATCA
>JAQWNZ010000054.1 GCA_029246125.1 Flavobacteriaceae bacterium | reverse complement strand
ACACCTGGAGGTCATAAAGGGTTTGAATACAGCCGTACACATAACCCCACCCGTCAAGCTTTGGAGCGCTCCCTTGCAAATATAGAAGCAGGAGAATTTGGATTTGCTTTTGGTTCTGGTTTGGCAGCAATGGACGCGGTTTTGAAATTATTAAAACCCGGTGATGAAGTCATTTCAACAGATGATTTATATGGTGGATCATATCGGTTATTCACTAAAATTTTTGAGGATTTTGGAATACGATTTCACTTTGTTAATATGAGTGATACAAAGAATATTGAAACTGTAATTAATGAAAATACAAGTATGATTTGGGTAGAGACTCCTACCAACCCAATGATGAATGTAATAGACATAAAAGCAGTATCAAAACTTTGCAAATCAATTAATATAATGCTTGTTGTAGACAATACTTTTGCTTCTCCTTACCTTCAACAGCCCATTGTTTTGGGCGCAGATATCGTAATGCATTCAGCTACTAAATACCTTGCAGGTCATTCAGACGTAATTTTAGGAAGCCTAGTAACCAATGATAAAAATTTAGCTGAGCGTATTGGATTTATTCAAAATGCAAGTGGTGCTGTCCCCGGACCTATGGATAGTTTCCTTACTTTAAGAGGAATTAAAACACTACATGTTAGAATGAAACGGCATTGTGAAAATGCAGAACATATTACTGAGTATTTGCAAAAACATCCAAAAATTGAAAAGGTTTATTGGCCAGGTCTTGAAGAGCACCCTAATCACGAAGTAGCTAAATCTCAAATGAAAGATTTTGGTGGAATGCTATCTTTTGTAACAAAAGGAGCAAATTATAATTCCGCAATTGAGATTATAGAGAAACTTAAGCTTTTTACTCTTGCAGAGTCCCTAGGTGGAGTGGAAAGTTTAGCAGGACATCCTGCAAGTATGACCCATGCTTCAATACCAAAAGAAATAAGAGAAAAAAGTGGTGTTGTTGATGCATTAATTCGACTCAGTGTTGGAATAGAGGATGTTCGTGATTTAATTGATGATTTAGATCAAGCCATCGGATAGATAAATGAAAATTCTAAAAAATAAAAAAATTTATTTTGCCTCAGATCAACATTTTGGAGCACCTAATCTCGAGGCAAGTAAAGTGCGTGAAAAGATTTTTTTGAATTGGCTTGATGAAATTGAAAAAGATGCCTTTGTTTTGTTTTTATTAGGGGATCTTTTTGACTTTTGGTTCGAATATAAACATGTAGTTCCCAAAGGATTTGTGCGTGTTTTAGGAAAATTAGCAAATCTCGCAGACAATGGAATTAAGATCCATTATTTTGTTGGGAATCATGATTTATGGATGCGTAATTATTTTGAAAGAGAGCTAGGAATAAGTGTTTATCACAAACCTATGGATTTTTCTATTGATGACACCACATTTTTTATTGGTCACGGTGACGGATTAGGCCCTGATGATAAAGGTTATAAGCTGATAAAAAAAATATTTGTTAATCCTTAGCTAAAAGGTTGTATCAAAGCCTACATCCAGATATTGGAATGCGTTTAGGGCATTATTTTTCAGTGAAAAATAAATTAATTTCTGGAGCAAAAGATATTATTTTTGAAGAGGAAGAGAAAGAATGGTTGGCACAATATGCTAAACGAAAACTAGAACAAAAACATAGAGACTTTTTCATTTTTGGACATCGACATATTCCCTTGGAAATTGAATTAAATTCAAAATCAAAGTACATTAATCTTGGGGATTGGATTACTCATTTTACCTATGGTGTTTTTAATAATAAGAGCTTTGAATTAAAAAAATGGAAAGACCTAGGTGATTGATCGAAAGCTACTTGATGTTGAAAAAACAGTACTAGTTGGAGTAATTAATTCTAAACAAAATGCTGAAAAGTCAAAAGAATATCTAGATGAGCTTGCATTTTTAGCTTATACTGCAGGAGGCGAAGTAAAAACAAGATTTTTCCAAAAAATTGATCCCCCTAATCCTAAAACTTTTATAGGCTCAGGAAAAATGAAAGAGGTTATTTTATATGTAAAAGCTAATGATATTTCCTCCGTTATTTTTGATGATGAACTCACCCCAGCGCAACAGGGGAATATTGAAAAATTATTAAAATGTAAAATTTTAGATCGAACTGGACTAATTCTTGATATTTTTGCCCAACGAGCGCAAACTAGTTATGCTCGAACTCAAGTAGAGTTAGCACAATACGAATACTTATTGCCACGACTAAAAGGGCTTTGGACACATTTGGAACGCCAACGAGGGGGAATAGGAATGCGTGGACCAGGGGAAACAGAAATCGAAACAGATCGTCGTATTGTTAGAGAGAAAATTACTTTACTCAAAAAGAAACTATCAACCATAGATAGGCAAATGACAACCCAAAGAGGTAATCGAGGGGCTTTAGTTCGTTTAGCTTTGGTGGGTTATACTAATGTTGGAAAATCAACTCTTATGAATGCTGTTTCTAAAAGTAAGGTTTTTGCAGAAAACAAATTATTCGCCACATTGGATACTACTGTTAGAAAAGTAGTGATTGGAAATCTTCCTTTTTTGATGAGTGATACTGTGGGATTTATTAGAAAACTACCTACTCAATTAGTAGAATCATTTAAAAGTACTTTAGATGAGGTTAAAGAGGCTGACTTATTAATTCATGTGGTAGATATCTCTCATCCAAATTTTGAAGAGCATATTGAGTCTGTCAATCAAATTTTAAAGGAGATTAATAGCCTTGATAAATCGACTTTAATAGTATTTAATAAGATTGATGCATATAAACCAGAACCTTGGGATGATGCGGAATTGATTGAAGAGCGAGGGCCCAGGCACTACACGCTTAAGGAGTGGGGTGAAACTTGGTTTCAAAAGGCTAATGGAAACGCACTCTTTATTTCTGCACTTAACAAAGAAAATTTAGATGGGTTAAGAAAAAGGGTATATCAAGAAGTTCGTCAAATCCACGTTACGCGCTTTCCTTATAACCATTTTTTATATCCCGAGATTGAAGAAGAGTAAATCTCAAATATTTCCTTTTGAAATTTCTTATTAATGATGGATAACACATTTTAGGATTAGCTGTCTCTGTTTTGAACATAGGCATTAGCCTGTTGTGTTGGTAAAATGACTAAATCAGCAATATTTACTCTTTCAGGAGTATTTGCCATATACAAAATCGCATTTGCGACATCCTCAGCAGAAAGAGCTTCAATTCCCTTGTATACTTTTTCAGCTCGATCGGTATTCCCTTTAAAGCGTACTTGAGAAAATTCTGTTTCTACCAAACCAGGATGAATAGCACCTACTCTAATTTTATACGGATTTAAATCAATTCTTAGTCCAGAAGTAAAAGCATCTACAGCAAATTTGCTACTGCAATAAACACTGCCGTTAGGGTAAACTTCTTTACCAGCAATAGAACCTAAATTGATAATCTGTCCTTTTTTGACTTCCACCATTTTAGGTAATACGGCCTTGGTTACATACATCAGGCCTTTTACATTTCCATCTATCATGGCATCCCAATCATCAATACTTGCTGTTTGAACTGGATCAATTCCATGGGCATTTCCAGCATTATTAATCAAAACAGTTATATGTTTCCAAGAATCAGGGAGGCTTTCAAAAGCTTCAAAAACAGCTTTTCTTTCTCTTACATCAAAAATTAGCTGGATCGAATCAACATTGAGTTGTTTTTGCAATTCTACTAGTTTTTCTTTTCTTCTTCCACAAAGTATTAAACGTGCATTTTGATTGGCGAAAGCTTTTGCAGTAGCCCAACCAATTCCACTACTTGCCCCTGTAATACATACAATTTTATCTTTCATCTTTTGTTTTTAAGGAACTTCATTTCCTTGACTAGCCTCTAATAGTAAAAACCAGTCTGTGAGTTCTATTTTTATTTCTAATGCTCTAATAGCATTTTCAATTCTTTGTAAAGAAGTAGTACCGACAATAGGGTACAGTTTTGATGGGTGTTTAAGGAGCCAAGCCAATAAAAGTTGCTCTTCTAAACATTTATATTTTTCGCAAAGTGTATGCAGACATTTTTTTATTCGAGCTGTTTGATAATTACTTTTTTTGAAATAAGAACCTAGTGGACTCCAGACCATGGCACCAATATTTTCAGCAGTTAAAAAGTCGAGTGTTCCGTCAAACATATGAATTTCGTGAGTAAGTGAGCATTCAATCTGATTCCAACTAAGTTTAATTTCTTTTTCTAATAGGGTGATTTGTGAAGGCATAAAATTCGAAACCCCAAAGTATTTAATTTTTCCTTGTTTTTGAAGCTTTTGGATTGTTTCAGCTACGATTTCTGCACGTAATAATGGGCTGGGGCGATGAAGAAGCAGAACGTCAATATAGTCAGTGTTTAAGTAATTCAGTGAATTTTCAACACTTTTTTGAATGTGATGCTTTGAGTAATCGTAGTATTTTACAGAAAGTCGTCTATTATCACAAGGCATTTGAATACCACATTTTGTAATGAATTGCACCTTTTCTCTAGGCACATTTGATTTAGCAAAAGCTGCGCCAAACTCGGCTTCTGTAGAATAACCCCCGTAAATGTCAGCATGATCAAAAGTTGTTATCCCAAGAGCAAAATACTTTTCGATTTGATCTCGCATTTGGTAGCTAGACATTTGAGCGCCCCAACCACCCCAAGTCATAGTTCCAGAAATAATTCTCGAAAATGGATTCATCTGAGGAAAATGCATTAATTTCACTCCTAAAATAAGAACAATTGAAACCATCTCCATCAGTAGTGGCTTGATTTTTTAACCAATTGTTAACAACAAAAAGAATTTTAATTTTTCAAATTTGTAATCCTAAAAATTTATAATCTCCATGGAAAACAAAAGTATTGACATGATTGATATTAAGGAAATCAATGATAAAATTGAGAAAGAAAGTGCCTTTGTAGATTTACTTACTTTAGAAATGAATAAAGTAATTGTAGGGCAAAAGCACATGGTAGAACGTCTTCTAATAGGCCTTTTAGGTAAAGGACACGTCCTTTTAGAAGGGGTGCCAGGATTAGCAAAAACATTGGCTATTAACACCTTGAGCCAGGCTGTTAAAGGAAGTTTTAGTCGCATTCAGTTTACTCCAGATTTGCTACCTGCTGATGTTGTAGGAACTATGATTTATAACATTAAAGAAAATGACTTTTCAATAAAGAAAGGACCTATTTTCGCCAACTTTGTATTGGCTGATGAGATTAATAGAGCACCTGCCAAAGTCCAATCTGCACTTTTAGAAGCGATGCAGGAAAAGCAGGTCACTATTGGTGATAAAACATTCAAACTACAAGCGCCATTTTTGGTTATGGCAACACAAAACCCAGTAGAGCAGGAAGGAACTTACCCGTTGCCAGAAGCCCAAGTAGACCGCTTTATGCTTAAAGCAGTAATTGACTATCCCAAACTTGATGAAGAACAACTTATTGTCCGAAATAATTTAAATACTAATAATGTACAGGTTAAACCTGTGGTGACTACGAAACAAATATTGGCGGCTCAGGAGACCGTAAAAGAGGTGTACATGGATGAGAAAATTGAGAATTATATTTTGAACCTCATTTTTGCAACACGATATCCAGAAAAATACAACCTTGAACCTATCAAACCTCTAATTAGTTTTGGAGCATCACCAAGGGGAAGCATTAATTTAGCAACTGCAGCTAAGTGTCATGCTTTTTTAAGACATCGTGGATATGTTATTCCAGAGGATGTCCGAGCTGTAATTTATGATATCCTTAGACATAGAATTGGTTTGACTTATGAAGCAGAAGCAGAAAATGTTACTTCCGAGGATATCATTACTCAGATCATTAACGAAGTGGAGGTACCATAGAGCCCACTTTCTTTTAAACTAAAGTCTTCATAGACAGCACTACATGGATACTAAAGCGCTTCTAAAGAAAGTTCGTAAAATTGAAATCAAGACTCGCCGCTTGAGTGATCACGTTTTTGGAGGAGAATATCACTCAACCTTTAAGGGTAGAGGGATGACTTTTAGTGAAGTACGTCAATATCAATTTGGGGACGATGTACGAGCAATTGATTGGAATGTTACTGCGCGATACAATGAACCTTTTGTAAAAATTTTTGAGGAAGAGAGAGAATTGACATTGATGCTGGTTGTAGATGTGAGTGGTTCAGAAGCTTTTGGAACACGCTTCCAGTTTAAGAGAGAAACCTTAACAGAAATTGCAGCCACTCTAGCCTTTTCAGCTTTGCAGAATAATGATAAAGTTGGGCTGGTTTTATTTTCAGATCAAGTAGAATTATTTATCCCACCAAAAAAAGGGCGTTCCCATATTTTGAGAATCATCAGAGAATTATTAGAATTTAAACCACTAAGTCAAAAAACTGATATTTCTTCTGCATTGGAGTTTCTTTCCAGTGTATTAAAAAAGAAAGCAATTGTATTTCTTTTGTCTGATTTTATGAATGAGGGCTATCAAAAAACACTTCGTATCGCTGCAAAAAAACACGATTTAACTGGAATTCGTGTTTTTGATCCCATGGAAAAGACCCTTCCTAATCTGGGGATGGTTCCTATGATTGACGCAGAGACCGGAGATATGAAATGGATTAACACCTTTTCCAAAAAAGTTCGAAGAAAATATGCTGCACAATATGCAGCTAATGTTAACAGTTTTGAAGAATTATTCAAAAAAAATGGTGCAGGACATTTGAGCTGTGGTGTAGAGGAAAGTTATGTAAAAAAACTATTAGGATATTTTAAAGCACGTGGGTAAAAGAAAGCAATATAGTTTGAGCCTTTTGACTTTTTTTATGTCTTTGGCTTCATGGGCACAACAGTCTGCCGAACTTAAAGTAGAAATAGATGCTACCAATGTTCTAATCGGCGAACAACTTAACTATACTTTACAAATTAAAGCGGATAGTTCATCTCAGGTAGTTTTTCCTGAACAGCCTATTTTCGCTCCCTTTGAATTACTAGAAGAGAGTCCAATTGACACATTAAGAGCTGAGTCACATTATTTATATACTAAAAAATATGCACTGATTCAATTTGATTCTGGCAATTATTTTTTACCCCAACAACAAGTGTTAGTGGATGGCTTTTCAAAAATTGCCGAACTCATTCAAATTCGAGTAAATCCTGTAGTAGTTGACACGACTCAACAAAAACTTTACAATATTAAACCGCTTACTGAGGTAAAAAAGAATTACGACGCTTTAATATCACAAATTCTTTGGGGGCTTGTAGCAGGCTTAATTATCATCGGAATACTCTATACTTATTTATTTCAAAAACGGAAAAAAGAATTACGTGAACGTGAACTACCACCTTTTGAACGAGCAATCGAAGAGCTAAAAGCACTAGAGAATGAAAAGCTCTCAGAACAAGAGGAATTTAAACGCTATTATTCTAGACTAACAGATGTAGTTCGACGTTATCTTGAAGAAGAAGCCAAAATTGATGCACTAGAAAGTACATCCGAGGAACTGTTAACTAAGTTAGAGTTGCGAAAGGATTCAGGAGTATTAGATTTGGATCGAGAAACAATAAAAAGTTTGAGAAAAGTATTACAGAATGCTGATTTGGTGAAATTTGCTAAATCCATGCCTGAACTGTATACAGCGAGTGAAGACAGAAAATCCGTAGAATTGGTGGTCAAAGAAACAAAAGAAGCACTTCCTGAACCTACTGAAGAAGAACTTCGAGAAAAAGCAGCTTATCAGGAATTTTTAGCTAAAAAAAGAAGAAAAGAACAATGGATTTGGGGGATTTCAGGAGGTGTAATTTTAGCAATTTTGACACTTGTAATTTGTATGTTGATCTACGGATATTATCCGGTAAGAGACACTCTGTTTCGATATCCAACAAAAGTATTGACCAACGGCCAATGGTATAAAAGTCAATACGGGACTCCACCGATAGTAATTGAGACACCAGAGATTCTTGAGCGGATTTCTTCTTCTGACCAGCCCAAACAACAGTTTCGATTAGGTACGTTTGATAGCCCTTTTTATATAAATCTCTCATTTGATTTTCCACAGCCCAAACCTAATAGCCCTGAGGCTCCTCAAATAGACCCTAAACAGGCTGACCTTGAAAAAGGACAGGAGTTGGTTAATTCAATTATTTCAAGTTTTGAATCAGAGGGAGCTGTAAATATATTTATGAAAAACGATGCCGTCACAATACCCAGTGGGACACCAGCTGCAAAAGTTTACGGTACTTTAGATTACCCTAAAAAGAAACAACAAGAACGAGTTCGATGTAGCTTCAGTGCTTATTTGTTTACTTTCGATCAAGGAACCATCATTTTGACGCTTATGTATGAAAAAAATGATCGATATGGGGAAGTCATTGAGGAGCGAATTCTGAACACTCTTAAATTAATAGAAGAACTATAGATAATGTTTGAAGGAATTTTTTTTGCAAATCCGAATTATCTCTGGCTAATGCTTTTTTTGCCTTTTGCTATTGCATGGCATGTGATCACACGTAAAAAAACCCAGGCAAGTTTAAAGATATCATCACTTTCTGGTTTTGGTAAGCAAAACTCTTTTTTGAGTAAGGTCATGCCAATTCTTTTTGCACTTAGAATTTTGGCTATAGGACTTATCATTCTTGCCATTGCTCGTCCTCAAACAGTAGACATTTCGACAAGGACAAGAACTAACAAAGGAATTGATATAATAATGGCAATAGATGTATCCTCTAGTATGTTAGCTCAAGACCTAAAACCGGATCGATTGAGCGCATTAAAAAGAGTTGCTTCATCCTTTGTGGATGACCGTTTGTCTGATCGTATTGGATTGGTGGTATATGCAGGAGAAAGTTATACAAAAACACCTATTACAAGTGATAAGTCTATTGTAAAAGGGGCACTTCGAGAGATTGCTTACCAAGGTGTTATTGAAGATGGAACTGCCATTGGAATGGGATTAGCTACTTCTGTAAATCGATTAAAAGACAGTAGGGCGAAAAGTAAGGTAATTATTTTATTGACAGATGGGGTCAATAATTCAGGCTTCATAGATCCAAAAATTGCCATAGAGTTGGCGGTAGAATTTGGGATTAAGACTTACACTATTGGATTGGGAAGTAATGGAACTGCAAGAGCTCCAGTAGCAATTTTACCCACAGGAGAGTTCAAATATGGCATGACAAAGGTTGAAATTGATGAGGGCTTACTAAAAGAAATAGCTTCAGCAACTGGAGGAATTTATTTCCGCGCAACAGATAATAAAAAGTTAGAGGAAATTTATGCTGAAATCAACAAACTTGAAAAAACAGAAATTGAAGAGTTTAAGTATTATAACTACCAAGAGAAATACAGGATATTAATACTGCTTGCTTTGGCATTACTTTTTTTAGAATGGTTGGGGAAAAACACCTTATTCAAAAGCTTTATTTAAATGTATCAAATAGACGCATATCATTTTGTTTATCTTTTGGGAATTCTTCCAATATTTTGGCTGGTATACGCATTGGTGGTTAGATGGAAACGTAAATTACAATCCAGTTTTGTAAATCCTGCATTACTCAAGGAGCTAAGCCCGAATCAATCCCGTTTTAAACCTATATTAAAACTCGTACTTATTAGTTTTTCAATTTCTCTCCTAATATTAGGACTTATGAATCCAAAAATTGGAACGCAATTAGAAACAGTGAAAAGAGAAGGAGTAGATATCGTTTTTGCCATTGATGTTTCTAAAAGTATGTTAGCAGAGGATATTGCACCTAATCGAATTGAAAAGTCAAAGCGACTGGTTTCAGCCATACTAAATCAGTTAGCTAGTGACCGAGTAGGGATAATAGCTTATGCAGCCCAAGCTATTCCTCAACTTCCAATTACTACGGATTACGGCTCAGCAAAAATGTTTTTACAGGCATTAAATACTGATATGCTGTCCTCACAAGGAACAGCTTTGGACAATGCGATTGATTTATCAGGGACATTTTTTGATGATGGTGATCAAACCAATAGAGTAATTTTTTTGGTCTCTGATGGTGAAGATCATTCAGATGAAGCAGCAAATGCTGCAGCTAGAGCTGCGGAGCTTGGGATTAAAATTTTTACATTTGGTGTAGGGACAGAAAATGGCGCTCCTATACCCCTTAAGCGAAATGGGGTTACCGAGTCTTATAAAAAGGATTTTGAAGGGGAGGTTGTAATCACTAAAAGAAATTCGACTGTATTGGAGTCTATTGCAACTGCTACCAATGGTCAATATCAAGATGGAAATGATACACAGGCAGTATTAGACTTTGTTTCAGAGCAACTCAAGACAATGGATAAAAAAGAGTTTGAAGCCAAAAAGTTTGTCAGCTATAAAGACCGTTTTCAACCTTTTTTAATAGTTGCTTTAATTTTTCTGATAATGGACTTATTTTTGTTTGAAACCAAAACAAAATGGGTTCAGAAGTTGGATCTTTTTAACGAAAATGAAAATGAAGAATAAACTGTTTTATATTTTTGTTATAGGCGCTTTAAGTTTCATTCAAGCGCAAGAGGGAGAGATTATTAATCATATCTACGATGGGAATAGTGAGGTAGAAGAGGGAGCCCTTATAGCTGCTGAAAAGTCATATCGAAAAGCACTGTCTCTAGCTCCAGAAAAGTCAACGGCATTACACAATTTAGGTAATACCCACTTCCTGGCAGAACAATATGAAGAAGCTTCCCAACGATTTTTTCAAACCCAAAAATTTGCTTCTTCAAAGGAAGAAAAACATAGAGCATTTCACAATATGGGGAATGTTTTTATGAAGAAGAAAGAATACCAAAAAGCTGTAGAGGCATATAAAAATGCCTTGAGGAACAATCCTTCTGACGATGAAACTCGCTATAATTATGCACTTGCGAAAGAACTTTTAGACAACGAAAAACCTCCTGAAGAACAAGAGCAAGACGATAAGAAAGATCAAAAAGATCAAAAAGACAAGGAGCAAGATGATGAACAAGATAAGGATCAAAAGGATCAAAAAGGTGATCAAGAAAATAAAGATGAACAAGATCCTAATAAAGAAGGTGACCAAGGAAATAATAAAGAAGATGGAGAACCTAAAAATGAAGGGGATCAAAATAAGAAAGAAAAGGACCAACAAAATAAACCTCCTGAAAATAAAAAACAAGCTCCAAATGAAGGTCAACTTTCTCCTCAACAAGTACAAAGCCTATTAGAGGCAATGAACAATCAAGAGAAAAAAGTTCAGGATAAAGTCAATGCTAAAAAAGTAAAAGGGGTACCGGTTCGAGGTAAAAAAGATTGGTAAATATGGTAAAGTCAAAAGCATTATCATTCCTCATTTTAATATCTATAGGGCTTTCATTGCACCTAGATGCACAAGTCACTTTTGATGCTAAAGTCAGTAAAAAAAGACTGGGTTTGAACGAGAGACTTCGCGTTGATTTTGTAATGAATGAAAATGGAGATAATTTTGTTCCTCCTGCATTCACCAATTTTTTAGTAGTAAGTGGTCCACAACAGTCTGTTAACCGTTCTTGGGTAAATGGGGTTAGTAGTTTTTCAAAAACGTACACTTATTTTTTAACACCTAAATCAAAAGGTATTATTAATTTAAGTCAAGCTGAAATTACTATTAATGGAGAAGTTTACAAAACATCACCAATAAAAATAGAGGTTACCGAAGCAGTTGAAAAACCAAACGATCCAAATAATATAGACTACCTTACAGATGAAAATATACGTTTGGTAGCAGAGATATCCAATAGCTCTCCTTATTTGAATGAGGGGATCACGATAGTATATAAATTATATTTTAGAAATCCCATTTCAATAACAGACGTGCAGGAGCTAGAATCACCAAGCTATGGAGACTTTTGGAGTAGTAAAATTAATATTGGACGTGCCCAAGTTAATCCAAGAGGTCGTTACAAAGGGGACCCTTATAATGAAGTGGTATGGCAAAAGGTAGTACTTTATCCTCAAAAATCAGGGAAGCTTAACTTAGAACCATTGACTTTGAATTTGAGCTTGACCGTTCCAAGTAATCGACGTGATTTGTTTGGAAGAAGAATTCTTACTCAAGGGCAAAAAACGATAACTGCTGGTAGAAAAATACTTAATGTAAAGCCCCTTCCTTTAGAAGGACAACCAGAAAGTTTTTCTGGAGCTGTAGGCCAGTTTGATTTTGATTTGATCTTATCCAAAGAGGCTCTTAAAGCTTCAGAATCTTTTCAAGCTAAAATAAAGGTTAATGGGAAAGGTAATTTAAATCTTTTTAAACTTCCTGAGATCAATGTCCCCAATACTCTTGAAGTATATGAGCCTGAGCGAATTGAAAAAATTAAGACAACTTTGAGTGGTACCCAAGGGTCTGTAGAGGAAAATTATACTATAGTTCCACAGTATCAAGGGAAATATCCAATACCCCGAATTAATTTTTCATTTTTTAATCCTAAAACCAAAACTTATAAAACCTTAAGTTCTCAAGAATTAATAGTGGATGTTTATGAAGGCCCTACAGCTGGAATTCCAAGTGTAAAAAATACCACTGATGTTTCTAACATTCCATCAACAATTTCTGATAGCGCCTTCAGATTTATCCAGTTGAATACTAAATTTAAACCGATTAAAACTATCTCATTTTGGATGAGTTTTAAATTTTGGCTCATATTTGGATTTGCTTTTATCATTCTTATTTTAGGCTATTTGGCAAATAGATTTATAATCCAAAAATTAGAAGATAGTTCCATTACAAAGCAACGTCTAGCAAAGAAGCTTGCCAAAAAATATTTAAGCTCTGCGGAAAAAGCTTTTGGAAATCCGGTTAATTTTTACGAGGCATTGGAACGTTCATTACATAATTACTTAAAGGCAAAGCTTAAAATTGAAACTTCCGAACTCAGTAAAGTAAAAATCGAATCCCTTTTAAGGCATAAAAAAGTGGAAACCAATGTCGCTAAAGATTTTATTTCATTAGTTGAAAATTGTGAACTGGCTCGTTATGCTCCAGGTTCAAAGGGAAGCATTCAGGCTGACTATGAGAGAGCAAGTCGTATCATGGCAACTATAGACAGACAGTTATGAAGACAAGAACAAATTTTATTTTTAAAAAAAAGAAATTCATTTATTTAAAGTTAGTCCTCCTGGTGGGTCTAGGAATGATAAATGCACAGGAGTCTTCGGATATTCTATTCTCTAAAGGGAATGACGCTTACAATAAAGCAAATTATAGTCAAGCCGCTGAATTTTATGAAAAAATAATTAAAAACGGTGAACATAGTTCTGAACTATACTATAATCTAGGGAATGCTTATTATAGACTAAATCAAGTTGCACAGAGTATATTCTTTTTTGAAAAAGCGAAACAATTAGCCCCTGAAAACCAAGATATTCAAATTAACAGCTCTTTTGCTCAAAATATGACAATAGATGCTATTGAACCTTTACCTCAGTCCCAATTAGCTCATATCAAAAATACTTTTTTTGGACTTTTAAGTATTGATAGTTGGTCGAAGGTAACTTTAGTTTTACTTTGGGGTTTTTCATTTCTATTTCTTGGATATTTATTTGCTAACACTGTTAGTTTAAAAAGAAGTTTTTTTATTCTTTCCATCACTTCTCTGATTTTTTTCATAGCAAGTTTTGGTGTTACTTTTTCCAAAGATAACATCATCAAACAGGAACAGTATGCTATTCTTTTTTCAAAACAGATTGATGTCTGGTCAGAACCCAACAGGCAAGGAGACCTTTTATTTATTCTTCATGAAGGAACTAAAGTACAGGTTTTAGATTCTTTAGTAGAATGGCAAAAAATAAAGATTGCAAATGGTTCTGAGGGTTGGTTGAGAAATGCTTTTTTAAAAAATTTAAATTAAAAACTAGATTAGTTTTTGCTCAGAGATTGGATTATTATTTAATAACCAATCGAATAATAAAACACCTAAATCAACAAAATATGTATATGCAATAGATTCAGCAATGTAAGCTTGGGGGATAAATGAGATAACACTCTCAATTTGATTAAATACTAAGACTAGTGAGCTTATTATTACCAACCATTTGGTCAAACCAAAAAGACCACCCATGATTCTATTTAGTAATCCTAGAGCAATAATTTGAAGTGTCTTAGTAATCATTTTAGCGAGCAGTGAAATTCCGTAAACAATTCCAATAAAAAGGATTAAAAAGCAAATTCCTTGGACGATCTTAGGATCTAGGTCGACATACTTGAAGACAAATTGAGTAAATAAAGAAGCAAATTTAAAAGCACCTAAGGCCCCAAAAAAGATTGCAATGACCCCTGAAACCTCAACAATAAATCCTTTAATTAAACCACTAATAAGACCATATCCAAGGCAAATGATTACAATAACATCCAACATATTCATATTGTAAATTACTATTTTTTTAATCTAATTTTCTTTAGAAACATGAATTTTTTGTTCATAGATAGATGGAAATAATATATTTGTATAATGATTAAACAAGTAAAAAAATATTTAAAGGAAGTTGAATCCTATTCGATTAAAGATCCTGAAGCGATAGATTTGTTTAGAGTGAAATATGCTGGGAAAAAGGGAATTCTTAACAAATTATTTTCTGATTTTAAAGGATTACCAAATAAAGAAAAAAAGGCTTACGGACAGGAACTCAATACACTTAAAAAAGCCATATCTGAAAAGCTAAAATCATTTGAATCAAAACAGAAAGTAATTGAGAATAATACTCAAATAAAGGACCCTAGTAGATCTTCATTTCCCATACAAACGGGTAACCGGCATCCTCTTTCCATTATAAAAAATAGAATAATTGATATCTTTACACAGATAGGATTTAACATTTCTGAGGGGCCTGAGATTGAAGACGATTGGCATAATTTTACAGCATTAAACCTTCCTTATTATCATCCTGCTCGAGATATGCAGGACACTTTTTTTATACAAACAGATCCAGATATTTTATTAAGAACTCATACATCTTCAGTTCAAGTAAGATACATGGAAAAAAATCAACCCCCAATCCGAACTATTTCTCCTGGGAGAGTATTTAGGAATGAGGCGATATCGGCAAGGTCACACTGCATTTTCCATCAAATTGAAGGATTGTACATAGCAAAAGATGTTTCTTTTACAGATTTAAAACAAACCTTGAAGTATTTTACAAATGCCTTGTTTGGGAATTCTAAAATTCGATTACGACCTTCTTATTTTCCTTTTACAGAGCCTAGTGCTGAGGTAGATATTTATTGGGGACTAGAAACTGAAACTGACCATAGAATTACTAAGGGGACTGGCTGGTTAGAAATCATGGGTTGTGGGATGGTTGATCCTAACGTCCTTAAGAATTGCGGAATTGATCCTGAAGAATATTCTGGTTATGCCTTTGGAATGGGAATTGAGCGAATTACAATGCTGTTATATCAAATCAGTGACATACGATTGTTTTTCGAAAATGATATTCGTTTTTTAAATCAATTCAAAGCATCACTTTAAATTTTTCTCCATGAATCCCATGGAATTCTAGATAGAAAAAGAAATAATCCTAGAGTGTAAAATAAGCCAATTCTTAGAAATTTTTTAGAGGAAATATTTTGTCTTTTGTGTATGGACCAGCCCAAAGTAATCAAACCTATAGCAATAATATTTATTAAGGGATGCTCTACTAAATAAGACCTTATTTTTACATCTTTCATAACATTAATAATACCCAAGGAGCCCCACTTATCATACCAAGGTGAAACAAAGTATTTAATAAATCCGATAAAGAATTGGATGAGAGAAAAAATAAGGGCAAAAAGATTAATTCGTAGATCTTTCGTACTAAATTCCCGTCGTTTTGATATGCCAACAATTGAATTTAGAATTGCAATAACTAATGTAATAAGGACAAAAATAGTCCAATAAGAATGTACCTTATGTATGAGATTGTACATAGTATTAATGTAAAAATACTCTATTTTTGGAGATTGGTGAATTTCCAAAGACCGTTAAGTCAAAACAGATAAAAAACCTAACTTTAGAAAAAAAATTAAATGAAATTTAAATATTCAAATGCCATATTATTGTTTATAATCATTTTAGGTTGCAGTTCTCCTCCTCCCAAAGAAGTTACCTCAAAAAAAAAGCCAGTAGGTATTGTTATTCACGGAGGTGCAGGAACTATTTTACGTGAAAATATGACTACTGAAATAGAAGATGCCTACCGTAAAGCTTTAGCAAACGCTATTAAAATAGGTTATGACATATTAAAAAACGGGGGGAGTGGTCAAGAGGCAGTTGAAAAAACAATTAATGCTATGGAGGATTCAGCATTATTTAATGCAGGGAAGGGAGCTGTTCTTACAGCAAAAGAAACTATAGAATTAGATGCTTCATTTATGGATGGTGCTACACTTGATGCTGGTGCAATCTCTGGGGTAAAGACGATCAAAAATCCAATATCAGCCGCTATTAAGGTAATGTCTAATTCGCCTCATGTAATGCTTTCTGGGGAAGGAGCTGATCAGTTTGCTAGCGAACAAGGTTTAGAAATTGTCGATCAAAAATATTTTTTTACCGATCGAAGAATCAATTCACTTAAAAGAGTTAAAGAAGCAGAGCAAAATGATAAAATAATTTCATCTCTAGATGAAGCATTTTTAAGAAACAATCGATTTGGAACAGTTGGTTGTGTAGTTCTTGATTCGGAAGGGAATCTGGCGGCAGGAACTTCAACAGGTGGGATGACTAACAAAAAGTGGAATAGGATTGGGGATGCACCAATCATAGGGGCTGGAACTTATGCTAATAATAATACTTGTGCAATTTCTGCAACAGGCTGGGGAGAATTTTTTATTCGTTCCGTTGTAGCTCACGATATTTCTGCACTTATGGAATATAAAGGACTGTCTATTCAAGAAGCTTCTAGAATTGTGATTCATGAAAAGGTTGCAACTTTAGGTGGTGACGGAGGAATTGTGGGGATTGATAATCAAGGAAATGTCGCCATGGAGATGAATACCCCTGGGATGTATAGAGCCCATATTGATAATGATGGAAATCTAATGGTAAAAATATATAAAGACGAATAAAAGTACTCTATTTTACTTTTTCATGTTAAGGGCAGAGGCTTTAAGATTTTTAGTGAGTCTAACAGAAAAAAATCCTATATTTTCTACCTTTTAAATAAGTAAAAAAACATATTTATGATTTTTTACTTAAAATTTATTAAATGAATCGAGAATTTAATTTTGTTTCCTTTTAAACTAACTAACCTAAGTTGGATCTATAAATGTCAACTTCCATTCCAATAAATAACCAACGTAAAATTATTCATGTTGATATGGATGCTTTTTATGCCTCTGTAGAGCAACTAGACCATCCAGAATGGAAAGGCAAGCCACTAGCAGTTGGAGGAGAAAGCGACCGAGGAGTTGTGGCGGCAGCAAGTTATGAAGCAAGAAAATATGGAGTAAGAAGTGCGATGAATAGCCGAAGAGCTAGAGAGCTTTGTCCACACCTAATCTTTGCCAAACCGCGTTTTGATCGCTATAAGGAAATATCCAAAATTATTCGATCAATTTTTTTGCAGTACACATTATTGGTAGAACCTTTATCTTTAGATGAAGCTTATTTGGATGTTTCAGATTATCCTTCAGCAACTATTGTGGCAGAAGAAATTCGTGCAGAAATAAATAAGCAAACCAGACTGACTGCTTCAGCAGGAATTTCTGTAAATAAGTTTTTAGCAAAAATCTTAAGTGATTGGAATAAGCCTAATGGACAGAAAACTTTATCTCCAAACCAAATAATTCCTTTTTTAGAATCCCTTGATGTAAAAAAATTCCCCGGTATAGGTAATAAAACGAAGCTTAAAATGTATCATTTAGGGATTTACACAGGAAAAGATCTCAAAGAGCGGTCGATTCCATTTTTGACAAAGAATTTTGGGAAAGCTGGTATATATTATTTTAACTTGGTACGTGGGATTCAAAATAGTCCTGTTAAACCGCATCGAGTAGCTAAATCAATTGGAATTGAGAGAACTTTCAGCTCAAATTTAAGTAGTGAACTTTTTTTAGAAGAGAAACTGAAAGAATTGTCTGGAGATTTAGAAAAAAGGCTTAAAAAAAATAAAGTAGCTGGAAAAACAGTAACGTTAAAAATAAAATATAGTGATTTTCTTCTGCAAACCAGAAGCAAAACATTGAAATTTTATGTCTCAACAAAAGAACTCATTTTAGAAGAAGCTAAAACTCTTTTATATGATAAAAAACTTCTTAATTCCGTCCGCTTAATTGGAATCTCACTATCAAACTTAAACACTAAAAAATCCAAGCAAACGGCAATAAAAAAATCCACAAAGACTGACCAACTAACTCTACCTTTTTAAATCACGGAAATACGAAGTGTATTAACCATCCCTTTCGTTTCAATTGGCATAGCAGTTAGATTTACAAGCATATCTTCCTTTTCTACATATCCTTTATCCAATGCAATTTGGTTTATTTCTTCAACAGTTTTATCAGTACTATTTAAATTGTTATAATAAAAAGCTTTAACTCCCCATAAAAGATTTAATTGATTTAAAATTCTTCTGTTTGAAGTATAAACCAATACGTGAGCTTGTGGTCTCCATGCCGAAATTTGATATGCAGTATACCCGCTATTAGTTAAAGTACAAATTGCTTTTGCTTCTATATCATTAGCTAAGTGAGCTGCATGATAACAAATGGATTTGGTTATAAATCGTTTTGTTCGAATGTTTGGTGGAGTATGAGGAACTTCAATCAACTAAGAATTTTCAACTGCTGTTAAGATATCAGACATATTATTGATTACATCCACCGGATATTTACCAACAGATGTTTCCCCAGAAAGCATTACGGCATCAGCTCCATCCATTACAGAGTTTGCTACATCATTAACCTCAGCTCTAGTTGGGGTTAAACTATCGATCATGCTCTCCATCATTTGAGTTGCAATAATTACCGGAATTCTAGCAGTTTTTGCTAAAAGGACCAATCTTTTTTGAATCAGAGGCACTTCTTGAGCAGGTACTTCAACACCTAGATCACCACGGGCAACCATTAATCCGTCACTGTAAGCAATTATTTTATCTATATTTTCTATTGCTTCAGGCTTTTCAATCTTTGAAATAATTGGAATTTGTCGGGCGGAATTTTCTGATATCAACTTTTTTAAGTCAATTAAATCCTGGCTAGATCTGACAAATGAAAGAGCAATCCAATCAATATCTTGAGTAAAAATGAACTTTGCATCCTCGATATCCTTTTCGGTGAGTGCCGGAAGCGAAATTTTTGTATTTGGAAGGTTTACACCTTTATTAGATTTAAAAGCCCCTCCTTGAATAACAATGGTCTCAACTTCATTTTTATTATTTGTCTTGATCACTTCAAAAATCAACTTACCATCATCTAAAAGAATTCGTTCTCCCTTTGAGACATCTTTCGGAAAATTCTGGTAATTCATGTAAGCTTTTTGTGCATTACCTATAAATGGACTATCAGTTGAAAAAAGAACTCGGTTACCTGGATTAACTTTTACTCCCTCCTTAATCATTCCGACTCTTAATTTTGGACCTTGGAGATCACCTAAAATTGCAGTATTTGTATTTAGTTTTTTATCCACTTTTCGTATTATTTCAATTCTTTTTTTCACATCATTATAATCTGCATGAGAAAAATTGACTCGAAATACATTTACTCCTGCCAATATCATTTTTTCGATGACTTTTTTTGAGGAAGTAGCAGGTCCAAGTGTCGCTACAATTTTAGTTTTTTTTATAGTATTCATCAATTAAATATTAAGTTCATTCGGTTTTTAAGTTTTTTTGAAGGGACTTTGTAAACTATTGTTAAAGCCTTCCACGAATTTAGTGCTTTGATAAGTAATTGAATTGTCTCCAAATGATTGGATTTTATGAAAAAATCTATGTGTTTAAATTCAGAAAATAAATATACTTCATTTCTTAAAGGAAGGTCAAATAATAAGTTATTATTTAATTTTATTTGCTTTAAATGATACTTGTATTTGTTTGAAAATAATATTGTTTTTATGTCAATTAAAGGATTTTCCCATTTAAATAAATAAAAACAAGCTTCTTTTGAATTTGAATCTATGTCTTCCCCTCGTTTAAAAGTTGAATTAGTGTATTTATTTAAAAAATATGCAATTTGAAAAGCTTCTATATTAGAATGAATGGCAAGTAAATGATCTTCTGAGTTCTCCTCTTTGTAGTTTAAATGATGTATTTTAAAATCTTTTTTCATTTAAATTAGGGTTAATTTTTAAAACTCTCACAGCTATTACAGCAGCCTTTTCCTCGGCTTTCTTTTTAGAAGTCCCCCTAGCCTTAGCAATACAATTATTTTGAAAGTTAATTTTACATAAATAATTAATTTTTGGTTCAAGACCTTCATCTTGAGTTACCTGAAATTTAATTATGTTCTTATTTTTTTGACTCCATTCGATCAATAAAGATTTATGACTTAGCACTAAAGAATCTAATTTTTGAATGTTAATGTAAGGCAAGATAGCATTTGAAATAACATATTTTTTTGTTTTTTCATAACCCTTATCAAGAAATAGTGCGCCAATAAATGATTCCAAAAGATTTCCATGAATGTCCTCTCCAAAGTATTTGTGATGATTAGCTATTTCTGCAATTGCATGAAGATCCATTTTTTTCCCAATTTGATTGAGTTTAGACCTACTTACAATCTTAGCGCGAAGCTTTGTGAGAGCTCCTTCTTTAGCATTAGGATAGTACCTGTAGAGAAAATCTGCAATAATAGAATTAAGTACTGCATCTCCAAGAAATTCTAATCGTTCAAAGTTTAAAGGTTCACCGCCGTATGTTTTTTTATTAACAGAGCTATGAGTAAATGCTTCTTTATAAAGTCTTTTTTTTTGAGTTTTAATTTTAAGCTTTTTTCTCAGTTCAACAAAAAAACTCCCAGATGCATCCATTCGGGAATTTAAAATGTAGTCTAAAATTTTCATTTCCTTAATTTAAAGGATTTTTTTAAAGAGAACACAAGCATTATGACCTCCAAACCCAAAAGTGTTAGAAAGAGCAACATTAATTTTTCTTTTCTGAGGCTTGTGGAATGTAAAATTGATTTTTTTATCAATACTTTCATCCGGAGTGTCGTGATTAATTGTAGGAGGCACAATATTATTTTTCATAGCCATTATAGAAGCAATTGCTTCCACTGCTCCAGCAGCACCAAGTAAATGACCAGTCATTGACTTTGTAGAATTAATATTCATTTTGTAAGTATGATCTTTAAATACTGAAATAATAGCATTAGATTCAGCAATGTCACCAAGAGGAGTTGAAGT
>JAQWNZ010000042.1 GCA_029246125.1 Flavobacteriaceae bacterium | reverse complement strand
AAGTGACTCATTGAATAATCCAAAAAAAACTAATTTCTCTAAAGACATGGGTTTTGAAACGTATGATAACAATCGTTCCACTAGATTAAAAAATCTGATTGACCAATATGATAAAATCAGCTATGCCGATTTTAAAAAAATAAAATACGATAGAAAATATCCAAAACCTTATGCCTTTAGCTGGATGAATATCAACCACTTAGACCTCTTAAAACCTGATGCTTACCCTGAGGTTAAGAACCTCATTATTGCTTTGCAGAGATGGGATAGAAAAGCAGATTCTAATTCGACAGGCGCGGGAATATTTGCTGTATTCTATGATCAATTAAGGCCTTATTATCGAAGTCTTCCAAAATCAAAGATTTTTCCACCAGCCACGATAATAAAAGCACTTAAGGCGACAAAATCTTACCTTTTAAAATATTTTAATTCTACAGAAATAAAACTTGGCACCTATCAAAAACTTGTTCGTGGATTAAAGGAGCTACCAATTTTTGGATTACCAGATGTCATTACTGCAATGGCTTCAAAACCTTATAAAGATGGTAAGGTAAAAGTTGTTAGCGGAGAATCATATATAGAGTTAGTTAGATTTACAAAAAATGGACCAGAAATAGAATCAATTATTTCCTTCGGTAGTTCTGATAATCCTGAATCACCCCATTATGGAGATCAAATGGAACTGTATTCTCAATTTAAGACAAAGAAAATGACTTTAAATAAAGATATCATTAATGCCACTGCAAAAAAGATTTATCATCCCCAATAAGAATGTAATCATAATATTAAAACTTTACAGAAGCAATAGCGTCCGAGTAAATAGTCTCATATTTACCAATTATTTTTTCTAGGGAAAATTGACTAGCTTGTTTTCTTGCTTGTTTTTTAAATTGACTGTGTAATCTATTATTTAAAAGTAAGTCTCTTGCTCTGTCAGCCATTGAATCTATGTCCCCAATACCAGACAAATATCCAGAATAACCTTCTTTATTTACTTCGGGAAGTCCACCAGTATTAGACGAAATTACGGGGACACCATGCGCCATAGCTTCAAGGGCAGATAAACCAAAACTCTCTTTTTCAGAAGGAAGTAAGAATAAATCGGAATAGCATAGAATTTTATCAATTTCATTACTATTACCTAAAAATAGAATTTTTTCTTCCAAACCAGCTTTTTCAATATATTCAATTGCCTTAATCTTTTCAGGCCCTTCGCCAACCATCATTAACTTACATGGGATTTCTGGACTTAATCGTTCGAAGATTGAAATTACATCCATAATTCTTTTTAACGGCCTAAAATTACTAATATGAGTTATAATTTTTTCTTCTTTTTTTGCTAAAAGACTTCTTTGACAGGGCTTTCCTCTATTTTCTATTTTTTTAATATCTATAAAGTTCGGGACAACTTCAATATTTGTTTTTATATCAAAAAGACGCATTGTATCTTGTCTCAAGCTCTCCGATACTGCTGTAATACGATCTGAATGATTGATGCTAAAGGTAACAGCTGGTCTATAAAAAGGATGGCTTCCAACCAAAGTAATATCTGTACCATGTAAAGTTGTTACAATAGGAATTTGAATTCCTTCATCAATAAGTATTTTTTTAGCCATGTAAGCTGCATAAGCATGCGGGATAGCATAATGAACATGAAGTAAATCTATGTGGGCATTTTTTACTACATCAACCAAACGGCTAGAAAGAGCTAATTCGTAGGGCTGATATTTAAATAATGGATAGTCTGGAACATTTACTTCATGAAAATGTATATTGTGATGTTGTAATGCTTCCAGACGAACTGGCTGATGATAGGTGATAAAGTGAATATCATGTCCTTTTGCTGAGAGTGCAATTCCTAATTCCGTAGCTACTACTCCACTGCCACCAAAAGTAGGGTAACAAACAATTGCTATATTCAATTTTTTTATATTTTAATTTATTATTGCGTTATAAAATAGTTCTTGGATACGAGTTCTTATATTATTTCTACTAAATGCAAAATTATCATTAGGATATGTCCTGTTAGCCAAGATAACAATTACTATCTGTTTTTCAGGGTCAGCCCAAGCAAAAGTTCCCGTATATCCTGAGTGACCAAAACTTTTTTTAGATACACAGCCACAAGAAGAAATATGAAATCCTTTAAGTTGTGGCTTATCAAATCCAACTCCTCTCCTATTCCCTTCAGAGCAGTATGAACAGACATTAAAAGAAGATATAGTATCTGAATCTAGTAATTGAACACCATTAAATACTCCTCCTTGAAGATACATTTGCATAATTGCTGCTACGGACTCAGCGTTTCCAAAAAGACCTGCATGACCTCCTATGCCATTTTGCATGGCGGCACCCATATCGTGTACATAGCCATCCAATTCTCGATTTCGAAAATAATCATCAATTTCTGAAGGAACTATTCGTTTTGTGTCAAACTTATCTAATGGAGTATAGGTGATTTGATTTAAGTCAAGAGGTTTAAATATCCTTTCTTCAACCAATTTATCGTAGGGTTCCTTTGTTAAATTTTCAAAATATTTTTTAAGAATATAATAAGGTAAATCCGAATATTTATATGCTAAAGTATCAACCAATTCACTTGCTTTTATTTGATCATATAACTCCTTTTCATAACCCGTTTTTAAAAATAGATCTTTAGCAACCATTATAGAGAACCTTGATGAAGGTTTGGGTTGATATATCGATTTTTTTAGAAAACCTTTATCATCTAAAGTTTCTTTGTAAAACGGTATCCAGGGAGTTAACCGGGCATAATGAGAAAGCATCTCTCTTATTGTTAACTTGGCCTTGTTTGAATTATTCCAATCAGGTATTAACTCGGCTACAGTAGTTTCTAATGATATTAATCCCTCACTTACAGATTGCATGACAAGCGGAAGTGTTCCAATTATTTTTGTAAGAGAAGCTAAGTCATAGAGGTCAATTGATTGTACTTTCTGCTGCTTTTTATAGGTGTGATACCCAAAATTCTTTTGGTAAAATATCTTTCCCTTTCGTAATGCTAAAAGTTGCATTCCAGGAGTCATCATTGAATCAATTACATTTATTGCGAGTTGATCTACCTCTACTAACTTTTCTGCATCTATTCCTACTTCTGCTGGACTTGAAAAACCTAATCTAAAATTTCCTTTGAGTTCAATTCCAGCACCTTCAAGTAATGAGTTTGAGATAGTAACAGGAAGCTCTCCATTAATATCTTGAGTCCCGAATAATCCATCAACACTAAGTTTTTGAGCAATGGGACTATTTTGATAACTTAATAATAGTGCATCTATACCTTTTATGTTTTTAAGTGATTTTAAGGCATACGGTTTAACAAATAGATCTAGTATTATTGTTTTATTTGAAGCAAGTTTTTTGATAATACTTAATTCATTTCTGTTCAAATTTGAAGCTTTCCAAGGATTTTCATTAGATCTATGAAAACTTATGATTATGGTATCAATCCCTCTTGTCATTTCTAAAACATTAGCTTGGGTAACCTTATTAAAGGTTGTTGTGTTTTGATATTTACTCAATTGAGATTGAAAATAATCACTAGAAGAATCTCCTAAAGGAATATGGCCTAAGTTATTTAAATTTTTTAATGGTAAAAGATCATTATTATTTTTTAATAATGTCAATGCCTTTCCCATTGCTTCAGTATATAAAGCTATATCCAACGGAGAATTTAGATCTTCTATAAGATTTTTTGTAATCACTGGCTTGTAGTTAGACAAGCCTACTTTGTATTTTGCCTTTAATATTTTTTTTACGGAGCTAGCTAATCTTTTTTCGGTAATTTCTTTCTTTTCTATTGCTTCCTTGATAGCTTTAATTCCTTTAGGAATATTCTCTGATATTAATAATAAATCGTGCCCAGCCTTAAAAGCTATTAGATCAATATTTTTTACTTTAGAATATTCTGATACACCTTTCATGTTTAGTGCATCGGTCACAACTAACCCCTTAAAACCCATTTCATCAATCAATAGTTTTTGAATTACATCGCTAGATAGTGAGGTTGGCAATCCTTTCTCTGTTAGAGAAGGAATATTCAAATGAGCAACCATGACCGATGATAAGCCCGAATTAATTAATTTTCGATAAGGCATAAGCTCAATACTTTTTATTCGCTCAGAAGAAAACATTACAGAAGGAAGTGTTTTATGTGAATCTTTTGCAGTATCACCGTGTCCAGGAAAATGTTTTCCTGATGTTAAAACACCTGCATCATGATGACCTTTCATAACAGCCAATGCGTGACTAGTAACACGTTCCATTGAAGAACCAAAAGAACGATTCCCAATAATTGGATTTTTGGGATTTGTGTTAATGTCAAGTACTGGACCAAAACTATAATTAATTCCAAGTCGTTTTTCTTGTTCAGCCATTCGACGCCCAATTTTTCGCAGTATTAGTGAATCTTTGATTGCCCCTAAAGTCATGGGCCATGGATATGCCTGAACCGAGTCCAAGCGCATGGCTACCCCCCACTCAGCATCCATGGCAATTAATAATGGAGTTTTAGCCTCTGATTGAAAGTTGTTAAGCCATTGGCTTTGTTCCACTGGGCCGCCGATAGAGAAAACAAGCCCTCCTACTTTATTTTGTTTAACTAGCTCCATGGTTTCGATGTAATGTAGACTATCTTTTTCAGTAAAAACCATAGGCATAAACAATTGACCTACTTTTTCTTCTAATGATAAACTTTGATAGACACTATCTACCCATTTTTGTTGATTGAAAAGATCAGATAAATTAACATTGAGTGGATCATTTATCTGACCATGAGTCAAAAAGGATAAACAGATGAAAAAGCTTATAGTGTATCTCATTTGACAAAGCATTAGATAATTAAAAAAAGCGGCTATGCCAACTCTCTTGCGCAGGGACTTCCCAAAATTTTTGATAAGCCTCAACTGTATCAGCCAAATTATTAAATACAATTGTAGATTTATTAATGGATTTTTCTTTTACCATCCTTTTGAAATCCTCCAAGCTTTTGTGAGTCAGATAATCCCCTTGTTTAAATGTCACATTCATTTTATCAAGAAGAATTAGATCAAGTTTTTTTTCAATCTCCTGAATAAAATGAACTGAGGAATCGATGGAACATCCGCTAGCATTTGTTTTTTCTTGATTTAATCCAAGAATTATAAAACGATTGTATGGTAAAGTAAAACCTGCTTCTAACTCTTGATTATGTGCTGTCCATCCAGAAAGAAAAATAGTCAATGCATCTTTAAGATACTCAAGCTCACCATCTCGAAAAGGTTGGTTAGATGGATAAATCCAAACTCTAGACTCAGGTGGTAATTTTTCAAAAGGGACAATCATTAATTATAAATTGTTTGCGTTTGCGATAAGCTCGGCTACATCCATTATTTTAACAGAATCTTCTTGTTTTTTATTTTTGATTCCGTCAGTCATCATTGTATTACAAAAGGGGCAGGCGGCAGCAATAATACTAGGCTGAGTATCAAGCGCTTGTTCTGTTCTTTTAATATTAACTTCTTTTGTTCCAACCTCAGCATCCTTGAACATTTGTGCCCCCCCTGCACCACAACATAGCCCTTTAGTTTTACAAGACTTCATTTCCACCAACTCAGCATCTAATTTTTTAATCAAGGAACGAGGGGCTTCAAAAATTTTGTTTGCTCTTCCTAAATAACATGGATCATGAAATGTGATTCGCTTTCCTTTATATTTTCCTCCTTCAACTTTTAGACTTCCTTCTTTTATGAGAGATTTTAGAAACTGTGTGTGATGCATTACCTTATAATTTCCTCCTAACTCAGGGTATTCATTTTTAAGTGTATTAAAACAATGAGGACAAGTTGTTACTATTTTAGTTACCCCATACTTATCCAAAGCTGTAATATTTTGCAAGGCTTGTGTTTGAAATAAAAATTCATTTCCTGCTCTTTTCGCTGGATCACCACTACAACTTTCTTCAGTTCCAAGAACTGCAAAAGAGGTCTGTGTATGATTCATAATCTTAACAAAAGCTTTCGTAATCTTCTTAGCCCGGTCATCAAAACTTCCTGCACAACCTACCCAAAAAACCACAGAGGCTTTTTTACCTTCTGCAAAAAGTGATGCTAATGTAGGAACTTCAAGTTTCATTTTTCAGGGTTCTGATTGACCATCATCAAAAACTTCAATAGTAACTTCTTTTTCAATCAGGTCTGTGAATTTTCCATTGTAGCGAGTTGCTTTTACAAGGTGATTATCAATCCAGTGATAATTTCCTCCTCTAGGCTTACCCATTAATAAACTATGGTATTTAAATCCATTACTCTTTAACCACTTTTCAGTAACAGTACGATGAGCTTCAACTCTGGAAGTAAAAAAACAGATGAGATGACCTTCATCGTACCATCTATTAAGTGTAACCAAAGCATCAGGATACACTTTTGCAGTTGCCATTCGCTCAGGCTCCTCATTGGGAATGTCATCACATATTGTTCCATCAATATCTATGAGGTAGTTCTTAATCCCTTCCGGCAAAACAGGACTAACGACCTCACCTGATTCGACTTTTTTATGTAAATAACTTTCCGCTTCTTTTCGTTCCATAAATTTATATTAAATAATTATTCACTTACCCATTGCAAACGATCTTTATTACTAAACGGCCATGGGGCTCCATTGTTTTCAATGTTACTCATCATCGCGTTGAGTTCCTGTGGTGCAGCCGATTGCTCCATAACTAAATACTGTCTCATATCCATAATAATAGAAACAGGGTCAATTGCAATTGGACAAGCATCAACACACGCATTACATGTAGTACATGCCCAAAGCTCTTCAGCGCTAATATAGTTATTTAACAACTTTTTATTATCATCTTTAAATACTCCTTTGTTTGCATCAATATTTTTTCCAACTTCTTCTAATCGATCACGGGTATCCATCATTATTTTTCTAGGAGATAATTTCTTTCCTGTTAGGTTCGCAGGGCAAACTTCAGAACATCTACCACACTCTGTACAGCTATATGCATTCATTAATTGTATCCACTTTAAGTCAAATATGTCGTTTGCACCAAATTTATCTGGGGGACTAACCTCATTATCTGAAATTAATTTTTCAGGATACATCATAAGCATAACTTCATTCTTAATGTGATGGTCTACCTCAAATCCTCCTTTAGGTTCTAGATTAGCATAAAAGGTGTTGGGAAAAGCCAATAGTATGTGCAAATGCTTAGAATAATATAAATAATTTAAAAAAACTAAAATCCCAATAATATGTGCCCACCAAAAAGATCTTTCAAAAACTATTAAAACTTCATCACTTAGTCCATCAAAAAGTGGATATAAAAATTGGGAAATAGGAAAACTACCAGCATTTATATAGGTTTCTATACCACGATCTTGAAGTATTGAATCACTTGCATTCATTGACAAAAATAAAAGCATTAAAATTACTTCAAAATATAAAATGAAATCTGCATCCATTTTGGGCCATCCTTTCATCTCTGGCTTCCAAAAACGTTTTATTCTAGTTACATTTCGCCTTATCCAAAATACAATAACAGTAATTAAAACTAAGAAAGCAAGAACCTCAAAACATCCGATCAGAAAGTCATAAAACCTTCCCAATAGTGGAGCAAAAAGTCTATGACTGCCGAGCAATCCGTCAAGAACAATCTCAAGTAACTCTATATTGATCAATATAAAGCCTACATAAACAATAAGATGTAAAAAAGCAGCTACAGGTTTGGTACGCATTTTAGATTGACCCAAGGCAACACGAGTCATATATGCCCATCGTTGAGATTTATTGTCACTTCTATACATTTCCTTACCTATTAAAATGTTTCGTCTGATACGTGATATATTTCTGGTAAAAAAACCAATGCCAAAAAGAAGAAGACCAAGAAAAATTAAATTTGGATAAAGAGTCATTAAGTTATTATGTTAAAATAAAAATAAAAATAAAAAATGACACTGTGTCATTTTTAATTTAATTTACCTTTTCCTTTCTCCCAAAAATAGAAAAGTGAACATATTTTTTTGGATTATCTTTTAAGTCATTAAGGAGAGCTTCTAAACCCTCGGAAGAGCCCAATAACTTATTATATAGTTCATCTTCATTAAGTAGTTTACCAATTGTACCACTTCCTAATTCTAAACGTGAAATGATTGTTTTTAAATCTTCAGATGTTTGCTCAATATTATTAATTGTGGAATTAAATGGTATTTGGGTAAGGGAATCGGTGAGTTGATTTAAGTTTTTTGAAGTACTTTTTAAATTATCAATTGTGCCTTTGAAATTACGTTCGTTTTGCTTAACAATTTGATTCATGTTTTTAGTAAGTTTTGCGACGTTTTCAACACTCTCTGTGAGTCCCTGAAGAGCTAATTTTAAATTGTTTTGAGTTTTATAATTCATCACATTACTAACTCCAGCTAACAAGGAATCTGCTGATGTTAAAAGTCCTTCAATTTTGTCTTGTAAAGGAGCAATTTGCTGATTAACTAATTCTGTCAAACCTGGTTTGATATCAGATGGTAAAACATCACCATTTTTAATTACATTACCGTTCTCATAAATTGGAATGATTGCAATTGCTTTTCCACCTATAAGGCCGGCTTCATAAAGCTGAGCTTTGCTTTGATTGGAAAAAGTTAAATCATTTCGAAGACTGAAGGTTACCATGATTTTCTCATAATTTTCATTAAAATCAATATTTTTAACCTTACCAACATTCATTCCATTTATGGTGATATTTGCTCCAATCACTAGACCCTCTACATCAGCGTATAAGGCTGAAATTATTTTACTTTTATCAAGGAGTGAAGTTCCTTTTAAATAATTGAAACCAAAAATAAAAATTGTAATACAAGTGAGTATTAAAACTCCAGTTTTTAGTTCACGGGATATTTTCAAGACGTTATGTTTTTTAATCTAAAACAAATTTAGCAATTATTTTCAGAAGAACGTCATTTTAAAAGCTGTAGTGCCTGACTAATTGTAATTTTTTTATCACCATCATAGGCAACCAAAAATGCATTAGAATATCCTCTTTTTTTGGCATTAATCAAATAATTTTTTGCCTCGTCATAATCAAAAGTAGTTTGGTAATAATACCGATAAATTTTACCACTTTTTTCTCTAGTTATAGGTGATAAACCTTTAAAATTATATGACTCAGTCGCAATTCGATTTTTACTAGCAGCAATTTGAATCTTAAAAAATAAATTAGAAGTCTCTTGATAAGTTTTAACCTCTGGTTTTGGATTAACTTTTACTATTAAATTACTTTGAATACTAGCTTGTAATTTATCTTTATAATTTATAATTGCCTTTGAAATTGCATCTGCCATTTGATTTTGTCCTTTTGAAGAGTTCAAATAAGCTCCTTCATTTCTATTAGTTAAGAATCCAGTTTCAACTAAAACACTAGGCATATAAGTATATTTTAAAACTACAAATCCAGCTTGTTTAACTGTCCTATTTTTCCTCTTCAAATTTTCAACAAAACTGTTTTGTATTGTATTTGCAGCGAATATACTTTGATCTAAATATGTTTCTTGCATAAGAATTAGGCTAATTACAGATTCTGGATCATTGGGATTAAAACCGTCATACTTCTGTTCATAATTTTCCTCAAGAAAAATTACTGAGTTTTCTTTTTGAGCAACTTTAAAATTTCTCTCATTTTCATGAAGACCTAATACAAATGTTCCAGCTCCAAAGGCTTTAGATGAAGTAAAAGCATCACAGTGGATAGAAACAAACAAATCGGCATCAGCTTTATTTGCAATTTCTGCACGTTTAATTAAATCAACAAATACATCTTTTTTTCTTGTATAGATTACTTTTATTCCTGAAATTTTATCAAGCTGAGCACCTATTTTAAGCGCAATGTTTAGAGCTATATTTTTTTCATAATATCCATTCCCCCTGTTACCAGAATCATGTCCTCCATGCCCTGCATCTAATACAATAATAAATGGTTTGTTCTGAGCATGAATATAATTATTAAATAATGTGAAAAAGAACATTAAGAAGGTACATGAAATAAAAAGAAGGAAGTTTTTCATTTTAAACGTTTATTTGAAAAACATAAATAGATAAATATCTTGATGCTTACTTAAAATTATCATTAATTTTGACTTTTGAACAAAGCACAACAAATTTAGGGCTTATCAGTTTGCAATCAAAGTTTTATCATATGGCATATTTTTTCCTTTTCGCTGGAATTGGAATTTTTTATGCTCAAACTTCAGATTTGCTTTCGAAAGAAGTACAATTTGATACTATTAACAGACCGTTAGAAAAAAAACCGCTGCTTATTGCAGAAGTTAAATACACTGCAAAAGATTGTGTTCGGATTGATAGACAAAACAATAAACTTATTCTTTTTAACGAAGCAGAATTATATTATCAAGATATAGAATTACGGGCAGGAATTATTATTCTAGACTATAAAACCAATGAAGTTAATGCTGGAAGAATAGAGATTGACTCTACTTTAGTTCAATATCCCTTTTTTAAACAAGGAAGTAATGAAGTCAATCCAGACTCGATTCGATTCAATTTTGACACACAAAAAGCTTTAATTTGGAACTCAAAATCAGGTCAAAACGGAATGGATATTTTTGCCGCATTGACCAAAAAACAAAATGATTCTGTCTATTTTATTAAAGACGCAAGAGTAAGTACAGCAGGGAAACTTATTGGTGGTGATGATGAAGGTATTGACTATTATTTTAAGATAAGAAAAGGTAAAATCATTCCTGGAGGTAAAATTATCTCCGGATTAACCAATATGTTTATTGCGGATGTTCCAACACCAGTAGGTGTTCCTTTTGCATATTTTCCTTCTTCTCAAAGTAAAGAGTCAGGCTTTATAATACCTTCAATAAATGAAAGTAATTTGAGAGGGTATTCTGTTCAAAATGGAGGGTATTATTTAGCCTTATCAGATTTTTTTGATTTAACCCTAATTGCAGATTATTATACTAATGGTAGTTATGGTTTTCGTGGAGATACTCAATATAATGTTCGTTATAAATATAGAGGAACTTTTAGTTTCAGATATGAAAACTTAATTAATGAAGCACGTGGTTTACCAGGTTATTCTAAATCAACAGTTTTTAATGTTCGTTGGAATCACAGTAAAGATTCTAAATCAAGTCCAAATTCAACATTCTCAGCTTCTGTAAATTTTGGAAGTAGTGATTACTATAGACAATCGGTTAATCAATTAAACTCTCCTAATTTCCTGAATAATAATTTAAGTTCTTCTATATCATATTCGAAAAGCTTTCCTGAATATCCGCGGGTGAATATATCACTTACTTCAGCCATGTCACAAAATTCCCAATCAAAATCAGTTAATCTTACTTTGCCTACTTTTCAGGCAAATATGGAACGAATTTACCCTTTTGCTCCTAAGGTAGGTGCTAAAAAAGGACTCTTTCAAAATATTAATTTTCAATATAGCAGTCGAGCTGAAAATAGAATAATAACTACCGAAGATGCACTTTTCAGCCCTAATATGTTTGATAATGCTAAAACTGGAATGAAGCATTCAATACCATTAAGCACTAATTTTAAACTCTTTAAATATATAAGCATGTCGACCAGTGCAAAATATGAAGAGGTATGGACACAAAATACAGTTCGTTTCTCTAATTATAATGATGAGTTAGGAAGTGCTGTTAAGGATACTATTAATAAGATTGGAACTTTTAGACAATATAATCTTAGTGCCTCATTAGGGACCACAATCTACGGGACTGTTAATTTTGGTGAGAATAAGAAAATTCAATCTATTCGACATACAATAAGACCTTCGATAAGTTATACCAATAAACCAAGTTTTGAAAAATATTACGATACATACATTGTTGATGCCGAAGGAAATTCTGCTGAATATACTCGATATCAAAACAGTCTTTTTGGAAAACCTTCAAAGTCATTGTCAAATAGTATGGGGATTGCCATAGGTAATAATTTCGAAGCAAAGGTTAAGGATAATGATTCTACTGCTACTGGTCCCAAAAAGATAGTATTATTAAATAACTTAAACCTATCAGCTTCTCATAATTTTGCCGCAGATTCACTTCGATGGAGCCCCACAAGATTATCCTCTGGTTTTTCACTTTTAAAAAATAAAATGGAAGTGAATTGTGGGTTAACTTTAGATCCATATGCACTTGATGAAAATAAAGTAAGAATAAATAAATATAATATTTCCAATGGCGGAGGTCTTTTTCGTATGACAAGTGCAAATGTCAATATGAATTATTCATTTTCAAGTAGTCAACTTGAGGGTAATAAAAAAGAGGAAGAAGATCCTGATCAAAGAAACCAACTACAGTCTACATCTAGTGGGGGAAGAGAGGATGATTTGTTTGGTCGTGCTGAAGACTTTACAGATAGGCGAATGACAGACAATCAAAATAGTGAGCCTGCCCCACAATATCCTAGTTATAGAACAAAGATTCCCTGGGATTTAAAACTTGCATATTCATTTACCTATAATAATTCTAGGGGTCAAAAAGATATTAGTAA
>JAQWNZ010000040.1 GCA_029246125.1 Flavobacteriaceae bacterium | reverse complement strand
AACATATTTTTTGAAAAATAATCCTTAGGTATATATGAGTCAAAAGAAATATCAATTATTACAAAATCAGTCCCCTTTCCGTCTTTAAGCATATCCTTGTAATTTATTTTCATTGGATACCATCTAGTATCAATCTTTTTAATGTTAGAAAATGTTGTTGTTTTTAGTAATGTTCCACTTTTCGCATATAGGTTTTCCTTTAATGGAACAAACTTGGTTTTATCAATCCACAACGTTCTTTTATAGTAAGCTAATCCTTCAACTTTAGATATGAGATCCATTATCCAAACGGGTGAATCGTTAAAATTCCCATCTTTAACAATTTTAGCATCATATACTTCAGATAATTTTCTTTCCTCCATCATATCTTCATAAGATAAATCAGAACCCATAACAGATTGTCTTAGAAGATGACCTGAAAGCTGAATAGTTCGATCTGTTCCAGGAGAATAAATCCATAACCTATTATCAAGCTTTAACATTTTAGTTCCTTTTTCTCTTTCGGGAGATAAATATTCAGTGAAATTATTTTCCTTCCCCATGGAGTATCCCTTTGATCTAATTATTCTTTTCTTCCTTTTACCATAAACAACCATTTCAGATGTAACAATTTGAGTTTTAGAAAACATATTTTTATCAATTTTTTCAATGATATTTGATGCCTTTTGATCACTTTGCTGCGATGAAAGCAAATAAGGTAATTGAATTAAAATTAAGAGAGTGATGAGTTTTTTTTTCATGATTTTATTTTATACTTCTAATTCTTTAAATAGTCGAGCAGTTTCTCTTTTATAAATTCCTCTTCCGGCCAAGGCAGTTCCAAAAAGCATCGAAAATAAACCAGGGATAAAGCCAATAAAAAAAAGATTAGGGGTTACGTAGGCTCGCATTACAGAAGGCATTATTATTGTTGAATTAGCTGTGTCATCTGAGATGTCAATTCCTACTTCTTGAAGGTAATAGCAAAAAATTAGACCAAGACTTGTTCCAATTATTGATCCAATTGATCCAATAACTGAAGCCTCGATCAATAAGAATTTAAATAAATTACTTTTAGATTCTCCGAGTGCTAAGCGAATACCAAATTCATTATATCGTCTCAAACCACCAATCAGTCCAGTATTCCACAATACAAGTGACATTGCTAGAATAAATATGAAAACAAAAATTCCTGAAAAAGCGTCACCCATATCTAGACTCTCTCTTAGACCATTCTGATCTTTTAGTGTTACCATTACAGGAGCATATTCATCTTTGCTTTCTTTAAATTTTGCATTAAAATTTTCTGAAATAATTAAAGCTTTATTATCATCATAAATATTGTCTTTAAAATATCCTAAAAGTTCTCCAGTTCCATTTTCCATATCAAGCATATTTTGAGCATCACTAATATCTAAGATAAAAGTACCTCTGTCCATTAGTGGTGATCCAAACACGACTGTACCGGTCATTTTAAAACTCTGAAAAACCATGCTGCCTTCCATTGTAGTTCCGAAAAATGTAATTTTTTCTCCTGGAGAGATATTTAGTTTGGTTGCATAATTATCACTTAAAACAACCTCTCCGCTTCGTTCAGTTAATCTGCCTTTTTTTAGTGATTTGTTTAATTGAAGTCTTTGTAATTCTCCAGATTCTTTATTTTGAAGAGACATTGCTAATCCCATCCCAGGGCCTTGTGATTTAGTATTACCTAAAGCATCAGGGACATCCATTATACCGCCAAATTTAATTCTCGGCGTCCAAATTAAATCAGGATAATTAAGATTTAAAGAATCAATTAATTCTTTTATTTCTAAAAGGGCTAGATCGTTGGGAAGTTGTTCCTTATTTTCTGCATAGGGTTTTGTCATAATCTTTACGTGCCCAGTGTCAAGTTTTGCGTTTTGGTTAATTACATCCGAAAAAACTCCTTTCAAAAACCCAGACATAATAACTGTTACCATAACTCCAACTGATATAACAGCAATAGGAATTAAACTTTTGCTTTTATCTCTTAAAATTCCTTTTATTATGAATTTTATCATTGTTTTTTTCCTTTAAGTGCAAGAACTGGATTTAATTTTGCAATTTTTCTTGCTGGAAGATAACTCACAATTGTAGCAGAAATAATAACAGTCAAAATTGTCAATAAAATAAGTTTAATACCATAAACAGGATAAATTACATCAGCTAAAGCAATACCCATCTTTTGATCCGCCGGTGGAATCGGAAATCCTGCCTTAGACATATAAATAAAAAAGGGTACGCCATAAAGACTACCCACTAATAAGGCCAGAATACTATAAACACTACCTTCAATAGTGAATAGTCGAACTACTTTTAAACGAGTCATTCCCAAAGCTATGTATGTTCCAATTTCTTTTTGCCTTCTAAAAATTGATAAAATCTGAGTGTCGAAAATAGCTAAAAGTGCAATAGCTAATAAGAGCCCATAAACAATAGATTGACTTGTTTTTTTCTGGTTGATTAAATCTTTGAGACTTTTTAGTAAGGCAAACTGTGATTTAAAATTCCAAGAGGATAATTCACGGTTTTTAAATTGATCATCGACAATAAAATAAGAAGCTTCATTGTCTAGGTTTGTCATTTCCCAAAGTTTATTAATATCAATCCAAATTTTCCCATTATCGATATTGGGCACATTAGAATCGAAGACTTCAACAATTGACAGTGTATTAGCATCGTAAGTACCTTTGTTATCTCTCCACCTAACTTGAACTCGATCTCCTTTATTTAGTTTAGTAGACTCAGCAAGTCTTTTACCAATTATTACAGGGAATTCCTCTTTACTTTCTTTTAATATTTTAGTTGGTAATTTTAATATAGTTTGTTCGGAACTAATCCCTTTTAAAACTATACTTATCATTCTTCCTTGTGGATAAATGGATGCTTGACGGTCAAGAATTGGAGTTAATCCAATAGATTTTTCAGGTATTTTTCCATGACCATCCAAAATGGTATAAGGGTCTAAAGGATCAAAATTTTCATTAATGAGATGTCCATTTCCAAACTCCCATTCTATACTATCCTTCTGTGCTTGTTGATCCCAACCATCCATTATTGAATTAAGAAAAATTATAATTACAAAAGAGAAAGACAAAACTAAAACGTTCAAAAGCGTCCTTAGACGCGCTCCAAAAAGATTTTTAAATGCAAGATTTAATTCTAATTTCATAATTTATTTTTTACATCTTTCTCAATTCTACCATCCCTGAGATGAATAGTTCTATCTAAATAACCCATAACTTTTTCATCATGAGTCGAAAAAAGAAAAGTGGTTCCTAATTCATGATTAAGATTTTTCATAGTCTTGAGTATTTCATGGGCATTTTCAGAATCTAGATTTGCAGTAGGTTCGTCAGCAAGAACAATTTTTGGAGTTTTGACCATCGCTCTTGCTATGGCTACTCTTTGGCTTTCGCCACCTGATAGTTTATCTGGCCTTTTATCTGCGTGGTCAGTAAGTCCAACCCATTTTAGTGCTCTCATGACTGCTTCTCTTCTTTGCTTAGCTGAATTATTTTGTAACAAAAGTGCAAATTCAACATTTTCGAAAACGGTATATACAGGAAGCAGATTAAAGACTTGAAATATAAAACCAATATGATAGTTTCTAAGTGATGCAGCCTCTTTGTGACTCAGGGCTTTAATGTCTTTGTTTAAAACAAACGTATCACCCTGAGATGGCTTGTCTAACGAGCCAATAATATTTAGTAAAGTAGTTTTTCCAGAACCACTTGGACCAACAATTCCTGCAAACTCTCCTTCATTTAATGATAAATCTATTTGTTTCAACGCCATAAATTCTTTTCCAGCTATGGGATAACTTTTTGAGGCATTCTTCACTTGTATAATTGGTTCTTTTTTCATTTTAATGATTATAGACTAATAATAATTGAATTCCAGGACCTACAAAGCTTCTGAAAATATCATTTTGTTGTATTCCTTCTATAGAATCAGGATTGTAATACAATATAATGTATCCTGATAAGTTATTGAATTGGTGTTGGTAATTTAACATTAATGTCTGTTTGTTATTATTCCATTGCTGATAAACCAAAGCGGTAATTGTGCTAAAAAAATTCAAAGGATAATTAAAACTAAATGCGCTAACACCCCTACTTATTGAATCATTTAGCTGATTATCTGAATATTTGGAAAAAAGATATTCTTTAGAAATAGTGAGGCCTTTTCCAATTCCAAATGTATAATCTATTCCAAGATTAAGCAGAAATTGATTTGTAAGTGGTCCTATATTATTAACCTTATGTATTAAAGCTGCTTCTGACCAAAGTCCAAAGCCTAAGTCTAATTTTACATCAAATCCAATTCTGTGTTCTGGACTTTGGTAAGTATCTATCCCTAAGGTTGTGTTTCCCCCTGCTTGTCTATAGTGGTATGATATAGCAGCTTCTCCTTTTGGAATAAAACTCTGAAATCTTCCACCAAATTCGGGGATATCCTTTATTGTCGGTAATGCATCAAACCCCCTCTGCTTTTCATTTCCATAAAGACCCCACACCCATAAATTAGAATTATTTTCAAAGTAATGTCTAATCAATAATCCATTTACCCCATTAGTTAATCCAAGAGGATCTCTAGGGTCAATTTGATTAAACCACTGAATGGGTCTAAGTAATTGAGCTACTCCAAAATCAATTTTCTGTAAGCCTGCTCTAAATTCCCAATTCTTAACTTGATATCTTAACCAAATTCTGTAAGGATCAATATTTGAACTTGATTCATTCTTTTTTGCAGGGGTTAAAAATTGAGTAGCACTAAAATTTCCCGAAATCTGAATAGCAAAAGAAGACAAACTATCTGTTTTCTTTTTAAAGTTTAAACTAGGTAAATATCTAGCTCCTATAAATTTAGAACTTAGTTTTTCCAGACCAAGACTAGTTTGACCCAAAAGCTGACCATCAAATTCAAACTGTGAAAATATAGTTGAGGATAAAAAATATAAAATTAAAAAATATGATAGACTATTTAATTTCAAAACTTTCAATTATGTGAATATCCCTTGAGGATGAACCGATATGAAACTTATATTCTCCAGGTTCAAGTTCCCAGCTTGAAGATTTTTCTGACCAGAAAGACAAATCGTTTTTGGGTATTTCTAATTCTACAACCGTTGAATTTCCTGGCAATATTTTCTCAGTTTTATGAAATGTCCTCAATTCTTTATCCGGTCTATCGATTTTAGATGATGATATAGAGCTATAAACTTGGATTACTTCTTTCCCTATATATTCTCCAGTATTTGTAATTTTTAATGAAATTTTTATTGTGTTCTCATCTAAAAATAAATTAGAATCTTCAAACTTAAATGAACTATAAGACAAGCCATACCCAAAAGGGTAAGAGACATCTAATTTTTCTTTATCAAAATGCCTATACCCGACATAAATTCCTTCATTATAATTTGTGTAATCTTTATTTTTAATTTTTTCTGATTCTAATTTTTCCTTTGAAGAATTTGAAATAAAATTAGACAATTCTACAGTTCCTCCTTCTAAGGGGAAATTAGAATTTGATCTATGGTCATCTAATGCTATAGGGAAAGTCATGGGGAGTTTTCCACTTGGATTTTCTTTTCCGCTTATAATTTCAGCTACTGCATTTCCGCCTTCTTGCCCTCCTTGCCATGCCAATAAAATTCCATCTGGCTTATCCTCCCATGAGCTCATTTCAATAACGCCTCCAATATTTAATACTACTATTACTTTTTTATTTTCTTTATGATATGCCTCACATACTTGAAAAATCATATTTTTTTCCATCTCTGAAATTAAAAAATCATCCTTGACTGACCTATCTGCTCCTTCTCCGCTAATTCTACCAATTGTAATAATTCCAAGATCCGAACTAGAAACAATTTCTTTAATCTCTCGATCAGTGTATGATATTCTTGGAGGGAAATAAGGATTAAACATTGCCATAAAACCCTCCGGTTTAATAAATTCATCTTTATTATTATCACGATGAACTTCGTATAGAGATTTTGCTTTGTTATTAATTTTATAATTTAAATTTCTAAGGCCCTCTTCTAATGAAATTGAATACGCTTCATTAACATCCCCTGAGCCAGTTCCCCCTGAAATAAAATCATAGGATGTAACCCCCAACAATGCAACGTTTTTAGAATCCTTAATAGGGAGTACAGATTTATTTTTTAAAAGCACTATTCCCTCTGTCGCCGCTTTTTTTGATAGTAAAGCATTTGATTTTAAATCAGGATTATTATCATACTGATAAGATTCCATTTTTTTTGATTTTAAAATCAATTTTAAAATTCGCCTTGCTGAAGTATTTATGTCTACCTCAGATAGACTTCCATTTTCTGCTGCACCTAAAAGAGCTTCCCATTGTCTTTTGGTTCCAGGTTCTAAGAGATCATTACCTGCTGCTATGCTCAGAGGAGCACTGTTTCCTCCAAACCAATCTGTCATAACCAACCCCTGAAAATCCCATTCCCCTCTAAGAATATCAGTCAAGATATCTTTTGACTCAGCAACGTAGGTCCCATTAATCTTATTATAAGAGGACATTATCGCCCAAGGTTGTGAATTTTTTACAATAATTTCAAAACCTTTAAGATAGATTTCCCTAAGCGCTCGATCACTAATAATAGCATCATTTATATTACGGCTAGCTTCCTGATTGTTTGCCACAAAATGTTTTACCGCAGATCCTACGCCTTGGGATTCAATGCCATTAATCATCGAAGCACCAATAATCCCTGATAAAACAGGATCTTCTGAATAATATTCAAAATTTCTTCCGCAAAGTGGATGTCTGTGAATATTTGCTCCAGGGCCTAAAATTATATCAATACCATATTCTCTTGCTTCTGATCCCATTGCAGAACCAATATCATATATGATACTTGTATTCCAAGTTGAAGCCAATTGAGATCCTATTGGGAATGCAGTACAATAATATGTGCGATTCTTATCGTCTCTTTTAGGCAGGATTCTTAGTCCAGCTGGACCATCTGATAAATAGACTGAAGGAATACCTAATCGTGGAGTAGGAACAATTGTTCCCACAGCACCGGGAACTTCAGAATTTTTATCCCCAATTGCTGAGCCTAGTCCTGATCCTTTTAACAAATGAATTTTTTCTTCTAATGTCATTTGAATTATTAAGTCTTCAACCCTTTCTTCAATTGATTTTCTATCGTCTTCAAATATGTCAAGTTTTCCATTTTGGTTCCTGTCTGAAAACGTGTATTCATTTAATGTTAAATTCTTTATACTTTTTTGTTCAGCAAAATCTTTTTCGAAATTGAGAAATGTAACATTAAAGTACCACCATAAGCCAAGTGAACCTAGGGCTATAATCAAAATTATTATACCTAATTTTTTTGATAATTTTAAAATTAATTTTTTCATCTAATCCTAAAGTACAAGAAATATATTACATTTCAAATACTATAATTTTTTCACAAAAAAACATACTTTAATAATGAATATAACATCCAGAATAATTGAGCTAAATCTAATTATATGATAAAAAAAATTTCTTTTTTAATATTAGTTAATGCATTAATACTTTCAAATGAATGTTTAGGTCAAAAGTCTACTTTTAATCAAAAATATACATACAAAAGTGGAGATTTCAACGGAATAGGGAAATGGTATATGGGAAGAGAAATAGCACATGTGATGGGGTATCAGGGAATTAGTTGGTTAGAAAGATCAGAACGAGAAAAAGAAGAAAATGTTACTAAATTGATCCAAAATATGGATATTAAACCCAATGATATTATTGCAGATATTGGTGCAGGGTCTGGTTATCATGTTTTTAGAATGTCGCCATTAGCTAAAAATGGTTTAGTATATGCCATTGATATCCAAGTTGAAATGTTAAATACAGTTGAGAGATTCAAAGAATTAAATAAAATAAGTAACGTAAAAACAATTCTAGGAGACGAAAAAAATATTAATCTTCCAAAACATTCAGTAGATAAAATTTTAATGGTTGATGTATACCATGAATTTAATTTCCCAGTTGAAATGATTGCCTCAATAAGGAATGCATTAAGACCAAATGGTCAATTATTTTTGATTGAATATAGAGGCGAAGATTTAAATGTTCCTATAAAAAAAATCCATAAAATGACAGAAAAACAATCAATTATGGAAATGGAAACTGCTGGTTTTATCTTTAAAAAGAATATAAATAATCTTCCATGGCAGCACTGTATGGTTTTTGAAAAATAAAATATTTTTTAAGTTAAGTGGAGATAATATTTCATTAATTTCCTTTTTCATTCGTACTTCAACATACTAACTAATTTACAACAACTACCTCCACTAACTTAACAAACCAAAATAAAAAAAGTAGTTTTTACTCTTTACAAATATGGTTACCGAACCCATCACAAACACCTGTTAGATTGGAAGATTGACCACAAGTACATTTATTCAAAACGTTTTTGTTTAAATATATGTAAAAAAAGTTAAACGAACAAGAAGAATTAAATATTTAAGAATTTTAATCGTTTTTTTATTCTCGCTGTCTCATGTGAAAAATTATGGTACTTAGATATTATACTTAACTTGTAAAAGTTAAAACAATAACAAAATGAAAAAACTTTTTATTCTTTCTTTTTTAGTATCAATACCATTAATTGCTCAAGAGAAAATGTCAATCAAACATCAAGAGTGGGAATTAAAATCATTCGAAGAAAATAGTGTACTAATTTCAGAACAAGAAGGTATCTGGCTGGATAATATATCTAAACCTGAAATAAGTTTATATAAAGCCAAGGGAAATTCCATAACTGATAAGGCTATGATAATTTGTCCTGGAGGAGGACTTTTTTTTAGTGCTTACGAAAAAGAAGGTGTTAAACTTGCTAAAAAACTAGCTCAGAATGGAATTACTGCTGTGATTCTAAAATATAGAACATATCCCAGAAAGGGTTCTGTGATTAAGTGGTCACAAACATTGTGGGATAAACCCCAAATGGCTATTGATAGTGCTAAAATAATACTGCCTTATTCTTCAAAAGACGCTTTATCAGCTATTGAATTGATTAGAAATAATGCATCAAAATACAATATAAACCCTAATAAAATTGGATTGATGGGATTTTCGGCCGGAGGAGCAGTAACTATGGAGGCTGCATATACTTCGGTCATGAAAAATCAACCGAATTTCATAGCCCCAATTTATCCTTGGATGGATATTCTCGATAATCAAAAAGTTCCACTAAATAAGCCCCCAGCATTTGTTTCTTGTGCAAATGATGATCCTCTTGAGCTCGCTGCTCCTAGTGTTCAGATCTATCAAGACTGGATTCTAGCAGGTGCAGAAGCAGAACTTCATATGTTTAGCAAGGGAGGACATGGATATGGGATGAACAAAATTAATGCACCTGTTGATAGATGGTCTCAATTATTAATTGATTGGATATTAGCTTTGTGATTTAACTTATTTCTTGAAGGTAATTTTTAAAATTATCTAAGCTACCAATCCCTATCTAAAAGTAAATCCTTAGGAGGATTAAGATTTTTTTTATGATTTTCTATGATTATATTAATCTCATTTAATATTTCAGGATTATTATCTGCTATATTATACTTTTCTGAGGGATCAATATTTAGATTATACAACAAGGGTTTTTCTAAAATAATCTTTTTATCGCTTCCTTTAGGATAATCATAGGAACCTTGAATAATGAAGTGGGCTTTAAATTCTCTATGTCTTACAGCGTATATTTCTCTTGAACGATAATAAAAAACAGTTTCTCTTTTTGATGGCTCATTATTTAGTAAAGTATTTTTCATGCTTATTCCATCCATTATCCTGTCATTGATTATACTTGTATTTG
>JAQWNZ010000002.1 GCA_029246125.1 Flavobacteriaceae bacterium | reverse complement strand
TGCAGCCATGAGTTCTACTGCTTCTGAACTTAATGCCCTAGCTGCAACAACAACTGTAGATTTATACCAAAGAAATTTTGGGTCAAAATCAGATCAGCATTATGTGAATGTATCGAAGGGTTTCACATTATTATGGGGACTTATTGCAATTAGTTTTGCAAGCATAGGGAATCTTTTTGAAAATCTTATTCAACTAGTAAATATAATTGGATCAATTTTCTACGGTACTATTCTAGGGGTGTTTTTGATTGCCATATTTATTAAAAGTATTAAAGGAAAAGCTGTCTTTTGGGCAGCCGTTATTTCAGAATGTACAATTATTGTCCTTTTTTCAATGGATGTGGTTTCTTTTTTATGGCTTAATTTGATAGGAACTATATTAACTGTTATGCTTGGGTTTATTTTACAAAAAATATTTAAAGAAAAAACGGTTAAACTAGGATAGAATAACCGTTTTATTGTTTTAGTAGCGAGAGGGAGACTTGAACTCCCGACCTCCGGGTTATGAATCCGACGCTCTAACCGGCTGAGCTACCTCGCCATTATAAGAGGGCAAATATAAAAACATAATCTGCCAAGTACAACCTTTTGAAAATATTTTAAAATAAATATGGTCCTTAATGATTTTTCAATATATTGGACACATATTATTAAATTATGAGTATTAAGAAAATTTTTTCCATCGAATATGATTTCCATGCGTCACCTCAACTGTTGTTTCAGTATCTTTCTACCCCTTCTGGACTATCTGAGTGGTTTGCTGATAATGTAAATTCAAGAGGAGAAAGTTTTACATTTATTTGGGATGACTCCGAAGAAATAGCTTTGTTATTACAGAAAAAAAATAACGATAAAGTTAAATTTCAGTGGCAAAATGATGAAGATGAAGACCAGGAATATTATTTTGAATTTAAAATTCAAGTTGATGAAATTACCAAAGACGTCTCTTTAATAATCACTGACTTTTCAGAAGAGGATGAACTTGAGGAGTCAAAGATGCTTTGGGACAATCTCGTTTCTGATTTGAAACAAGTTTTAGGCGCTAGCTAAATTTTCAAATGATTAATTCTAATGGTAATCTGATTTCAAGTTTTAATGAAATCCCTGAGGACTTTATTAAAAATCTACACACGCATTTATCAGTTTTAGAAGTTTTACGTTATGAAAACAAGACTATCTTATTTTGGGAGTTGCATTATTTTAGAATTATTACTGTACTGAGAAGACTTCGTTTTGAAATACCTATGAATTTCACAATGGAGTATTTAAAAGAAGAAGTTGTGAAGCTAATGAATATTCAATTATCAAATGAGAATTCAGCATTAATAACAATTCAATTCATCCCTTATCAAGATAGTATAGGTTTTCTAATGAGTTTTATCAAAGTAAAGTCTTTTTATAAAATTGAGCCATTAGAAAATTACATTGTTGACCTATTTACAGAAGGAAGTATACAATCGAATAATTTATCTAACTTATCAATTACAAATACAACCCTTTTTAATATTGCAAAGAAGTATGCAAAAGAAAATGGCTTTGATGATTGTCTAATTCTAAATGATCAAAAAAAACTTACTGCAACAATTCAGGGTAGTTTATATCTTCTCCAAGAAGATAAAATTTTAACTCCTGCATTGAAATCTGGTTGTCAAGATTTTGCTCTTCGTTCTGCATTTAATGAATGGCTTGATGACAAACAAAAAAAAATTAAGCTAATCAAACAAGAGATCAGTCCGTTTGAATTACAAAAATCAAACGAAATAATGGTTTTATCATTAAAACATGGATATCAGGGTATCAGCCACTATAGAAAAAGTACTTACATTTCAAACCAACTGAAAGAATTATTCAATAATTTCATTCAGTATCTTTACTAATTTGACATTGGGTTATCAGGAGCATTAGACCAAAGTAAATATCTCCCCCCTAAAGTTCTCATCTCATTTTTCCAAAATTCTTCGGTATTCTTTTCCATCCAATCATTTGACTTTATAATGTCAGAAATAACCCATGATTTATCCTCAAATTCAGACTTTAACTGTCCTTTTGACCATCCACTGTATCCAAGAAAAAAACGAATCTGATTTTGACCTAATTTTCCTGATTTTAGAAGGTCTAAAACTGATGGTAAATCACCACTCCAAAAAAGATTGTTATCTATCTTGATGCTTCTAGGTATCAAATCGCCTAAAATATGAGTATAAAAAAGGTTGTCTTGTTCCATAGGTCCACCATAAAATACTGGGAAGGGAGTGGATATATTTTCCATCAAATCATCCAAGGTATATTCTAATTTTTTATTCACTATGAATCCGATGGATCCAGATTCTTTAACATCAACCATAAGCACACAGGAACGATGAAAATTAAAGTCTCCAATAATCGAGGGGGTTGCAATAAGGAAATCGCCTTGTTTCATAACTTGAAAACTTAATGTATAAAAAAAGCTCCACTAGGGAGCTTTAAAAATATTTTGTAAAAATAAATTAGTTTACTGAACTAGATAATTCGGCTCCTGCTTTAAACTTAACAACATTTTTAGCTGCAATTTTAATTGTCGCACCAGTCTGTGGATTTCTTCCGTCACGAGCAGCTCTTCTAGAAACTGACCAAGATCCAAATCCGACAAGAGATACACGTCCTCCTTTTTTCAATGTTCCACCAACACTTCCTAAGAAAGATTCTAATGCTTTTTTTGCTGCTGCTTTTGAGATGCCTGAATCTGCAGCCATTGCATCTATTAATTCTGTTTTGTTCATAATTTAATTATTAAGGTTATATCACAAATTTATATGGAATTTCAAAAGACCAAAGAAAAATGTGGCTAAATACCTGTTTTTGTTGATAAGTAGGGTCTTTTGTTGATAATCCAGTGAAATTTTTTAATTTATTCTGGCATTTGAACCTACAGAATACCCATTTAATAATGCACTGACAGACATTCTTTTTTTATTTGGCAATTGGATTTCTTTACAAATTAGATAGCCATCGGTTGTAGCAATCATTAATTTAGAATCTTGTTCAACTACTTTTCCTTTGTCATGAAAATGAACTGTTTTTAAAGTTTCTGCATCAAAAATTTTTATTCGAAGGTGCTTCCCATTATTATTTAAAGTCGTCCAGGCACCAGGATAAGGACTTAGACCTCGAATTTGATTTAAAATAGCATCTAAAGGATTGTTCCACTGAATACGCGTATTTTCTGAATTTAGCTTAGGTGCCATTTTTAAATGCTCCAATCCCTCTTGTCTTTTTGCTATTAGAGATTTACTAGAAAGTTTCAAGAGTGTTTTACTCAACAAAGGGGCACCGATTTTTAATAATTTATCATGGAGTATTTCAAAATTGCAATCAGCATGTATTTGAATTGATTCTCTCATCAGCAGAGCTCCTGAATCAATTTCTCCATCAATTAAAAAAGTTGTGACCCCGGTTTTCTCTTCTCCATTAATTAAAACCCAATTTATTGGGGCTGCTCCTCGGTAATTTGGTAAAAGTGAAGCATGAAGATTAATCGTCCCTAAAGGAGGGAGACTCCAAACTATTTTTGGTAACATTCTAAATGCTACAACAGCATATATTTCAGCATTTAACTCTTGAAGTTTATCGATAAAATCAGCTGAATTTAGATTGATTGGCTGTAAAACAGGAATTTTTCTAGAGATAGCATAACCTTTTACTGCAGAAGTAGTAATTTTTTTTCCTCTTCCTGATTTACGATCAGGAGCAGTAACAACAGCCAAGACAGGAAAACTAGCTTCAATAAGATAAGCCAAACAATGCTTTGCAAACTCAGGAGTTCCAAAGAATACAAGAGATGGGAAAGAAGCTTTTTTATTCATCTATCCAATAATATTTATGATTTGAGTTTTTACTTATTTTTTTTTTTTCTAATAGCTCAGAAAAAAGACTTTCCAATGATTGGGGTTTAAAATACAACTTTTGATTCAGCTCCTGAATTGAATGAGGCTTATTTTTAAGTAATTCAATAATTTTAGATCTAAAATTTATGGGAAAATGATCACCAGTTTTGCATGAAACTGAAGAGCATTGAAGACAATCTGACATGAAATCCTCACCAAAATATCCTAATAATAACTTACGTTTACATATTGAATCATTTGTAATGAAATTAATTATAGCGTCAAGTTTTCTATTTTTTTTGATTATTAAATTTTTGATCAATTCTTTAACTGGCCCAAGTGTATATTGATCCTCTCGGGGAACCAGAAAAGATAAATATAGAGTTGTTGAAATTCCGCTGAAATCAATAATATTTTCTTGTTTTAATTGTTTGATTGATTGTACAAATTGTTCTGAAGAAATCTTCAAAGCATTACAAATAGTTTGAATTTTAATATTAATTGGCCCAATAAAAAAATTAGAATATTGTCTCAATATATATTCAATTATTTTTGCAGAAGTTGTTTCAGACTTAATAAATTGAATAATTCTTTCAGGCTTACTTTTTGATTTTAATCGAAGCTGTTTACTTTTTGACTCATGCCAGTTGAGTACTCCTGTTTTTTCAAATTGAACTAGACTTTGATAGAGTTTTTTTTCACTTATTTGATATCTTTTACAATACTCAACTAAATCTAAAGAATAAGTTGACCCTTGGCCCTCTCCGTAAGCAATTTGTAAAAAATTACATAAATTTTTATAAACCTCCTTTAGTTCAATTTCATTCGGGAACTGACTATGAATCCTTCTTTTTAATTCTATAAAATCGTCATTATGAATTAATAAAAAGACATTTGCAGGATTACCATCTCTTCCTGCTCTTCCAGTTTCTTGATAATAATTTTCAATACTTTCTGGTAGACTAAAATGGATTACTGTTCTAACGTTTGATTTGTCGATACCCATTCCAAATGCATTAGTAGCTATCATATGGGTTATTTTTTCTTCTTTCCAACCCCTTAAACGTTCTTTTTTTTCATAGGAGAGTAAACCCGCATGAAAATAAGATGCTTTATGTTTATTTTGGTTAATAAATTTTGAAAGAAGTTGAGTTTGTTTTCGTGAATTACAATAAATAATACTACTTCCACTATTTTCATTCAAAAGCTTAAGTATAGTTTTAAACTTGGCTTTTGTATTCAAAAAATTATATGCAATATTGGGGCGATCAAGTGAATCTTGAAAATAAAAAGGATTTTTAAGTTTTAATTGGGTTTCAATATCTCTTTTTACTTCAATAGTTGCTGAAGCAGTAAGTGCTAAAATTGGCACATCTGGTAAATAACTTCTTAGAATACCAATTTTCCTGTATGAAGGCCTAAAGTCGTGCCCCCATTCAGAAATACAATGAGCTTCATCTACAGCAATTAATGAAATGGATGCATTTTTGATTTGTTCTGTAAAAAATGGATTTGAAAAACGCTCCGGAGAAATATAAACAACTTTATAATTTCCATGAATTGCATTATCTAATTGATTTGAAAGGCTTATCGAATTTGGATTTGACTCAAAATACATAGATTTAACACCAATTGATTTAAGCTCATTTACTTGATCTTCCATAAGAGCGATAAGTGGCGAAATTACCAAAACAAAACCCTCTCTCATTAAGGCGGGAATTTGATAACAAATTGATTTTCCACCACCAGTAGGAAGCAAAGCAATTGTATCGTTATTTGATAGAACAGAATTGATAATTTGCTCTTGCAAAGGTTTAAAACTCTCAAAACCCCAGTAAGTCTTAAGAAGTGCTTCTTTATTCATAGGAATTTAGTTTATCTTTGATAAAATTAATTCTTGATTCTATTTTACCTTCAGGCACTTGAATTATTTGATGTGACTCGCTATATATATATTTAATAAATGAATAATAATGTTTGGCCTCATCAAAAGTCTCTAATCTTTGATGATCTGTTATATAAATTTCTTTCCATGGAGCAAGTAAAAAAACTAAATCATATTGAAATTCAGAAACTCTGTCATACCAAAATTTAGAATCTTTATTAATGGCTTTAAGATAAGCGTATATGTCATGGATACCCCTATCATAAAAAACACAGGGGGAATCTATTTTTAACTCTTCTAAAGCTTCAAATTGTTTTTTCCTACCAGAAAATAAAGCTTCACTAAATTCTTGAGGATTAGATTGAAAATAATGATTTTTTCCTTCTCTTATTGCGGCTTCAATGAGGGTTCTTGAATATTCTTCAAAAATTGGGTATTTAAGATCTCTTAACCGCTCAATCAAGGTAGTTTTTCCTGAACCTGGGCTTCCGCTAATAACTATTCTTTTTTTTTTCATAAAAAAGTAAAACCTTATCTTTACACAAAAATAAATACCTTGGCTCAAACCCAAACGAAGTCTGACGATTTTTATTCACGATTTTATGATCAATTGCTTGAATCTCAATCATGGCCTGGTATTTATCTATTCAAATTCATTGTAAAAGAAGAATCTCAACATTTAAAAACACTAAAGAATTACTTTAATAATTTAGATCCAATATTTTCAGAAAAGTCATCCAGTAAAAATAAATTTAGAAGTTTGAGTGTCAAAGTTAAAATGGATAAACCTGAAAGTGTGATCCATATCTACAAAAAAGCGGCTGACCTAGAGGGCATTATTATCCTCTAATTTTAAAAAAAAGTTTTAAATTCATTAGAATTTATTACTTTGCATTCATTATACACCTCACTACAACATTAGCAAATATTTTTTATGGAAACCTTGCAATATAATACCAAGCGCAAGCAATTAATAATTCCTGAATATGGGAGACATATTCACTTAATGATCGAACAGGCTATAGCAGAGACCAATTCGGAGGAACGCAACAAAAAAGCGAAAGCTATAATTGGAGTTATGGGGAACCTTAATCCACACTTAAGAGATGTCCCAGATTTTCAGCATAAACTATGGGATCAATTTTTTATAATGGCAAACTTCGATATTGATGTGGATTGTCCTTTTGAGAAGCCAGAAAAAGAAGTTTTAGATGCCAAGCCTGACAAACTTCCTTATCCTCAAAATTATCCTAAGTATCGTTTTTATGGAAATAATATTAAACGAATGATTGATGTAGCAATTAATTGGGAAGAAAACGAACTTAAAGAGGTTTTAGTTTTTACAATTGCTAATCATATGAAAAAAAGTTTTTTAAGTTGGAATAAAGATACTGTAGATGACGCTGTAATTATGGGGCATCTAGATGAGCTTTCCAATGGAAAACTAAAAGTTGCTTCATCTCAATTGCCTTTAAGTGAGTCATCCGATTTACTTAAATTCAAAACGAAAAACGGTAATGGGCCAAAAAGTAATAATAGTAATAAGTATCGAAGAAATAAACGTAAACGCTATTAAGCAACATGGAATCATTTGTAATTGAAGGAGGTAAAGCGTTAAAAGGATCCATTACTCCTCAGGGAGCAAAAAATGAAGTCTTGCAAATCTTATGTGCTGTTCTTTTGACCGCAGATCCTATAATTATAAATAATATCCCTGACATTATTGATGTTAATAAACTAATTAATTTACTTAGAAACTTTGGTGTCAAGGTAATTCCAATCGGTAATGGTAGTTATAAGTTTCAATCCGATGCTGTTGATCTGGATTACCTAAACTCAGAGCAATTTAAAAATGATGGAAGGGGATTAAGAGGTTCCATTATGTTAGTCGGTCCTTTACTAGCTCGTTTTGGAAAAGGAAGCATTCCAAGACCCGGTGGAGATAAAATCGGTAGACGCCGCCTAGACACTCACTTTGAAGGCTTGATTCAACTAGGTGCTAAATTTAATTATAATAAAGAAGATTATTTCTACAGTGTTGAAACAGACAAGTTAGTTGGAGCTGATCTTTTATTAGACGAGGCATCTGTGACAGGAACAGCAAATATTGTGATGGCTGCTGTACTTGCTGAAGGTCATACCTCCATTTACAATGCAGCGTGTGAACCTTACCTTCAACAGCTTTGCTCTATGCTTAACAGAATGGGAGCAAAAATAAAAGGAATTGGTTCAAACTTACTTAATATTGAGGGTGTGAAAAGCCTCAATGGAACAGATCATACAATTCTTCCCGATATGATCGAAATAGGAAGCTGGATAGGCTTAGCCGCAATGACCAAGAGTGAAATTACCATTAAAAATGTACGTTGGGAGCATTTAGGACAAATGCCAAATGTTTTTAAAAAACTTGGTATCACAATTAAAAAAAAGGGTGATAATATATTCATCCCTGCTCATAAAGACGGTTATGAAATACAAAACTATATTGATGGATCAATTTTAACTATCTCAGATGCACCATGGCCTGGTTTTACCCCCGATTTATTGAGTATTGTATTGGTTGTTGCTACTCAGGCAAGAGGAAGTGTTTTGATACATCAAAAAATGTTCGAAAGTAGGTTATTTTTTGTGGATAAGTTAATTGATATGGGAGCTAAAATAATTTTGTGTGATCCGCATAGAGCTACGGTTATTGGTCACGACTTTAAATCCCAATTAAAATCGGCTACACTTACATCACCTGATATACGAGCTGGAATATCGCTTCTAATTGCTGCTCTTTCTGCTAAGGGAACAAGCATCATTCATAATATAGAACAAATCGATAGAGGCTATGAAAATATAGTAACTCGACTTCGGAAAATTGGTGCCAAAATTGACCGTATTAAGAATTAAAACTTAGCGTTTAGAAATTTTATTATTACTAATACCTCTCTGTCTTGAAGACCGAAAAGCCTTTGTGTCCTCAGAACGTTTGTTTTGATGCTTAGTATTTCTCCCCTGAACTCTAGCGCGCCACATCTTAAAGCTCGAGGATTTCATTTCGCTACGCATCAAGGATATAACATCCTGTTCTTTTAAACCAAATTGAGATAAGATAGCGTCAAATGGTGTTCTGTCTTCCCAGGCCATTTCAATTACCCTATCTATCTGCTCATCTGACAGAGATATTTTCTTTTTTTTCATTTAAGCTTGTCTTTTTTTATCAAATGTGTGACGTTTTAAAATTCGATCTCTATCCTTAAATACTCTTGAATCCTTCTTCATACTCCAGAGTTTTTCTAATGCAAATTTTCTTGTTTCTTTAAGATCAATAATTGGATTTGGATAGGTCTCACCAATCTTAAATTTATAAACATCTTCTTCAAAAAGTGTTATTTCCCATGGTGTATGAACCAGCTCTTCGGGTAATGATCTTAGCTCAGGAATCCATTGTTTAGTAAAATTTCCATGAGGATCGTGTTCAACACCATTTTTAATTGGGTTATAAATTCGTAAAGTATTAATGCCAGTCTCTCCTGCTTGCATTTGAAGCTGAGGAAAATGTATACCAGGCTCAAAATCTAAAAACTGTCTAGCTAAAAAAGCAGAACATGCTTGCCACGGTTGCCATAAAAGATGTACAAAAAAAGAAACTATTAAAGCCCGCATTCTAAAATTTAAATATCCTGTTTCTACTAAACATCTTATAGAAGCATCTACTATTGGAACTCCTGTATTTCCATTTTCCCAGGCATTAATATATTCCTGATTTATTGGTTTTAATAGCTTATGATATCCGCGATTAATACTTTTGAATTCCATGCTACATTCCATTTCAAATTTTTGTATAAAATGTGATTGCCAAAAAAGTCTAGATTCAAATGCCCTGACTCCAAATGACTTTTTGCCATTTGCTTTTTCTTTGTTTGTTCGTTTTATAACTTCTCTCATTGATATATTTCCATAAGCAATATAAGGTGAGAGTCTACTACAGCTTTTACGAGCTAAATCTGGTTTGGATATATGTTTTTGATAATTCATATATCTACCATTGAAAAACGAATCCAGATATCGATTTGCATAACTAGTACCTCCAGGTTGAATATTACTATCTTCAATAGTTTTTAAGTCTAGTAATTTAAATTTGACTTTATTTAATAAATGTTTAGATATAAAATTATTTGTTTTATTTGGGGTTTGTATTAAGGGTTTTTTCATATATAAATTCCAAATTTTTGACCATTTTTTTCTATCCGTTAAACCTCTAAAAACACCATGCTGTCTTTTTTCAATCCATTCAATATTATTATTGACAAACCATTTTTTTAAAAACCGGTCTCTATTATATGTCAAGTTTATCCCTGTTTCGTAATGAGAATAAACCTCTTTTATTGAAAACTCTTTAATAAGAATTTCCATAGTCTCCAACATTTCTCCACTTACGGATAATATCTCTGAATTATAGAAATTTAATCTTGAATTCATGTCTACTAAAGACTGTTTTATAAAATTTAAATGGCGATAGCTAAAGTGATCATTACTTATTAATGAATTTTCTGCAACATAAAGCAATATCACCATTTTATTACTAGACAAGGCAGATGAGAGTGCTTCATGATCTTGTAAACGTAAGTCCCTTTTGAGCCAAACAACTGCTGTTGGAATATTCTTTGTTATCATATTTATAAATTAACCAAAGGAGTCTAATAATTTATTAAATATTAAAATAAATTAATTTAAATTTTCTAAAAAAGAATGAGCTGATTTAAGAAGATTAGTTCTTTTGTCAATATTCATTTTATCAAAGTTTCTTACAAGCATTCTCATTCTTGGATTTTTATCAAAAAAGTCTCTATGGTTATCAATAAAATTCCAAAAAAGTGAATCCCAAATGCCCGACCATTCACCTTTCTTATAATTACTCATTTTAAGTATGTAGCTACTTCCACTGATGTAAGGCTTTGTTGACATTAGTCCTCCATCAGCAAACTGACTCATCCCATAACCGTTTGGAACCATAACCCAATCATAGGAATCAATGAACATTTCCATAAACCATCTGTAAACCTCATCTGGATCAAATTCACACAATAACATGAAATTTCCTAAAATCATAAGTCTTTCGATATGATGTGCGTAACCAGTTTTTAAAATTTTTCTTATTGAATCATCAACAGGTAATATTCCAGTTGACGCATCATAGAATGATTTTGGTATTTTTCTTTTAAAACCCCAGAAATTTTTTGTTCTTTCCTCACTACCTTTAACGGTGTAAATCCCTCTTATAAACTCTCTCCACCCAATAATTTGTCTTATAAAACCCTCACATGAATTTAATGGAATATTATTTTTATTATAAAAAGCTATTGTCTTATCTAGTACAAAATTAATGTCAAGAAGACCTGAGTTTAACAAGGGAGATAATAGACTGTGATTTAAAAAAATTTCATTATCAACTATAGAATCTTCATAGGGTCCAAACTCTTTAAACCTGTCTTCTAAAAAACTATCAAACCATTTTCTTGATTCTTCGAAATCAGTTGGAAAATAGAATTCGTCAGTTAAAGTTCCTGGGTTTTTCAAATAATTTTTTTTAACGTATTCTAATGATTCTGATAAAAGTGTATTTTCATTGACTACAAAATTTATTTTTGGTGGTATTTTATTGACTGGATATTTTTCTCTATTCATAACATCATATGTCCAATCGCCTCCCTCGGGATTTCCATTTTCGTCGATAAGAATTCCAGTTTTTTTTCTTTGTAATTTATAGAAAGAGGTTTGAAAAAATTTTTTCTTTTCAGGTTTGAAAAAATCAGAATCAACTTTACTATTTAAAAACATTGGATTTTCCAATAAATCAAGTTTAATATCAAACTTTTTACAATAACGTGAAAGCCTTTTTTCGATTAGATAGTCAACCGGATCGATTATTCTAATTGAGTTGAATTTAATTGAAATTTTTTCTACCAGAATTCTTATATCTGAATTCTTACTTATTGAATCTACATACTCGACATCAAAGCCAATACTCTTTAAATAGTCCTCATATTTTTTCATTGATAATCTATGAAAAATTAATTTTTGCTTATGGAACTTATAATTATTAAAAAATAAAAATTCTTCAATCAAAAAAAATTTATTTCTTCTTAAAAGTAATGGTGATGTTTCAAACAATTGATTTGGTAAAACTATTGAAGCAAACTCTTCTATTTCAGCCATAATTTTTGAAATTTATTTTGTGAATCATATTTTTGAGCTTGCCATGATATATCGAATTTTCTATCTCTGGGATCGTTACCTACTCCTGCTACATACATCCAATTACCATAATTACTATGGACATCATAATCAATCAATTGAGATTCAAAATAAGCTGCCCCTATTCGCCAATCTAACAATAAATCCTTTGCAAAATAAGAAGCAACATTTTGGCGTCCTCGATTACTCATCCAACCAGTTTTTTGGAGTTCAATCATATTGGCATTAACAAAGGATTCTTTTGTTTTCCCATTGATCCAATTTTTTACTATTTCAAGATCATTTCCCCATTGATATTCTTTTTTTAAAATACCACCTAAATAAAAGATCGCATTTTGGTGTTTAAGAGAGATATATTTGAAGTAGTCACGCCAAATTAACTCAAAAATCAACCAATAGGTAGATTGATTTTTTTTTATCTCTTTTTCATAACTAATTATTTCCCAATATAGTTGTCGTGGTGAAATAGATCCATTTGCCAACCATGCTGAAAATTTAGAACTATAATTAACTCCAACTAGACCATTCCTTGTTTGCTTGTAAAAAGACAGCTTCTTAGTCTCCCAAAAATAATGTTGAATTCTAAGTTTAGCTTGAGAAGTACCACCACTAAACGGAAATGCAGAATTAGGATTGGACTTTTTAATTTCTAAACCAAGATCGTTAAGAGTTGGAATCGAAAAGCTTTGATCTAATAAATTTTCCTTACTTAATGGGGAAATTTCTTCCGATAATTGTCTAACAAAAGAATTTTTCTCACACTGTTTTCTAAATTGAGTAAAAACCTCAGGTAAATCATTTAATTTAAAAGAAATGTCCTCTGGATGAAATAAAAACTGGTCATAATTAGAGTGGAAATTGATTTCTGAATCTAAATTAGACCTAAGTTTATCTTCTACAAATCGTTCTTCTTGAGTCCATTCTTTTTGAAAATAAATCTCTTTAATATTTAGGGTTTTTACCCAATTTACAATCCCAGTTGCTGGTTCTATATTATCAACAATGAGGCTAATATTTAAACCATTAAGGGTTTTCTTTAGTTCAGATAGGGTTTCGATTAAAAATTTGGCTCTGTAAGCATCTGTTTTTTTGAATCCCCATTTAGTTGTTTTATATTGTTGAGGGTCAAAACTATAATATGCTATAACCTTTAATCCTGATTTGGCGGCTAAAGCAAATGATTTCTGGTCGTGAGCCCGTAAGTCATTACGAAGCCATACCATAGCAGTTGGCTTTTTATCAGATTTTGGATCAACCTTCATAATAATTTATTTTTTTCAACTCTACATTTTTTGCTACAATACTTTACTTGGTTCCAATCACGCTCCCATTTTTTTCTCCATGAAAATGGCCGAGAACATGTAAAGCAAATTTTTTGAGGAAGATTTCTTTTCTCAACTCGCCTGGACATTAAGAGCAGATTTATAAGTGGTCAAACAACGCTCCCTGGCAAATTTATGGTCAACAATTGGCTGTGGGTATGATAATTCCTGATACTCAGGAACCCATTTCTTTATATAACTGTGTTTTTTATCAAATTTTTTTATTTGTTCTGTTGGATTAAAAATTCTAAAATAAGGTGCTGCATCTACTCCGCAACCTGCTACCCACTGCCAGTTTCCAATATTACTTGACATTTCATAATCTAATAATTTTTCGGCAAAATAAGCTTCACCAAGCCTCCAATCAATAAGCAAGTGTTTACATAGAAAACTTCCAACTAACATGCGAACTCGATTATGCATAAAACCAGTTTGATTAAGTTGTCTCATTCCTGCATCAACTAGTGGATAACCTGTTTCCCCCTGACACCATTTTTCAAATTCTGCTGGATTATTTCGCCACTCAATACGATCATATTGAGGTTTAAAGCTTCGTGTCATTGTGTGTGGAAAGTGCCATAATATTTGCATAAAAAATTCCCTCCATATCAATTCTTTTAAAAAAGTAGGATTTTGAATTTGATATGATTTTTTAACCATTTCCCTAACACTTAATGTTCCGAATCGTAAATGAGTTCCAATTCTGGTTGTTTGATCTAGACTAGGAAAATTTCTAGTATCCTCATAAGATGAAATAATATCGTCATTAAATTTATAAGTAGGTGAAATAATTCCTGAAGGGTCAAATCCTAAGTCATTTATTTCGAGTTTAGGTTGAGTAATTTCTGCGAGTCGATTTAAAAGATTTTCTGAAGGATAATTAGGTATAGAGGCTTCAGAAAAATTACTTAACCATTTCTTTGAATAGGGTGTGTATACTCTATAAGGTGTACCATCATCTTTTACGATCTCATCTTTTTCAAAAATTACTTGATCTTTATATGTCTCAAAGGAAATGTCATGTTGCGCAAGAAATAATTTAATAGATTCATCTCGTTCAGTTGCATAGGGTTCATAATCCTCATTACAAATAACTCTTTTTACTGCCCATTTCTTAATTAATTTTTTTAGAATAGCTTTAGGGTCACCATGATACATTCCAAGGCTACATCTTTCCCTCTTCAAAGTATTATCAATAGTACACAAAGATTGTATTATAAACTCTAAACGAGCATCACTCTTTGGAAGTTTATTTAAAATATTTTCGTCAAAAATGAAAATAGGAATTACTTTTTCATTGTAAGACAAAGCCTTAAAAAAACCATTATTATCAAAAATTCTTAAATCTCTCCTAAACCAAAAAATGGTGTATTTTTCCATATTTAGGTCTTCAGATTTCCTATACCTCCATCTAAATGTAATACTCTGCCAGTCATCCAACTACTTTCATCACCAAGAAGAAAAGCAGTTGCTTTAGCAATTTCCAAAGCATTCCCAATCCTTCCAAGAGGGTGCCGCTCATTGGCTTTATCAATTTTTGCCTCATTATTTAAAAATTTTGAGGATAAGGGAGTATTTACCAAAGACGGAGCTATTGCATTAACTCTGATTTTTGGTGCAAATTCAGCTGCTAAAGATCTTGTTAGTCCTTCGATTGCTCCCTTAGAAGATGCTACTGAGCTGTGAAAAGGCATACCTGTTTGAACAGCAACAGTGCTGTAGAAAACCACGGCAGCATCTCCACTTGCACTTAAATGTCCTAAAACTGATTTGAGTGAACGAACTGCTCCAAGTACATTGATTTCAAAATCTGTTTGAAAAGCATCTAATTTTAGACCCTTAAATGGCCTTAAGTTAATGCTTCCAGGACAGTATACGAAGCCATCTAAATGATCAGGTAGTACACTTGTATCTAATTCTTCCTGTGTAGCATCAAAATTTATATGTTTAATATCAAGATGCTGCACCTTATCATTTGATCTACTTGCAACATAAATATTATTTTTAGGTGCCAAAATTTCAGCTAAAGCCAGTCCAATTCCTGAACTTCCACCAATTATCAATATATTTTTATTTTCTATCATACCTTGTATTTTCCAAAAAGTTCTATTAAAGCTGTTTTTCTATATTCAAAAATTTCATTGAGTTTCGGCTTTACTAACAAAGGATGAATAAGTCGACCCAAAAAACCAAAAGGGATTTTATAGTCAACTATATCTATCATCTCAACACCATTTTTAATAGATTTTAAAAAATGTTTGTGATGCCATAAAGAATAAGGCCCAAAACGCTGTTCATCAACAAAATATTCCCCCTCTTTGACATGAGTTATTTCTGTAACCCATTTCAAAGGAATATTAAATATGGGGGTAACAATGTATTGAATAATTTGTCCTGCAAACATATTCGATGCATCTCCTGTAAGAATTTTAAACCCCAAATAATCTGGTGTGATGGTTTTTAAATTTTTTGGATCAGAAAGAAAGTCCCAAGCCCTTTCCTTTGAAATAGGTAAATGCTGTACTTTTTCTAATCTATAAAGCTTCATGAAATTTTTTATGCAAACATATAAAATGTTTAATGAATATTAAAAATTATTAAACATGTGTTTTTGTGAAATTATAATATTCTAAAAGAATAATTTTTTTTAATTACGGGAAGGTAAAGATTTTCAAAAACAGTTATTTTTAAATAAACTTATACAAAATAATTATAATACGTAACTTTAAGCTAATTGGTTTGGGTGAGATTAAATTTTATAGAATTATGTTTTAAAGATATGAAGTGCAAAATTTGTCATATTGACTCACAGAAAAACATATTATTAATATTTATTTTTCTTTTTACGAGCACTATTTTTAGTCAAAAAATATCCTCTTTAAAAGATTCCGTCCTGAAGTTCAAGGATTTAAACTCACAAAAAGCTCTTGATTTTAGTTTCCAGGCACTTAATCTACCCTTCTCTGAAGAGGATGTTTACGATTTATTTGACATAAATTATTTAATTGGTGAAATTTATTTTTTTAATAAATTTTACGAAAAATCTCTTCAATATTTATCGCAA
>JAQWNZ010000055.1 GCA_029246125.1 Flavobacteriaceae bacterium | reverse complement strand
TTTTTCTTTAAAATCTTCATTCGAGATAAATAGACTGTCTTGATTCAAAAAAGTAAAATCAGGAATAATTTTGGCATCTCCATTAAGCATTATATATTTTAAGGGATCTGCAGATTTTGATCTTCCATCTTGAACAACAGTATTATTACTAATGCGGTTAATTATTTTTGGAACAAAATAGATGCCAAAAACAATAACTACTAGAAAAAGACCTACATATTTATAATTACTCATTTTATTTATCTCTCTTTGTATTGTAAATTTTTAATGCAAGTCTGTACTCGGCTAAAATTACCTTAACATCGTCAATCATCTTTTTATTAATTTGAGCAACTGAGCGCGCGTCAAATCCGTATAATGTCCCTTCATCCTCATCATCATTTCTCCCCCTGAGACTAGCATTTTTGTCAATAATAAAAACAAAAGGAGTACTCCCTTCTGGACTGAGCTTGAGAGGTGTTTTAAGTGATTGGAAATGTGTTTGGATAGTGTTCCTAGAAACGTTTATAAAATTCCATTTAGACAAGTCTGTACCAACCCCTTCTTTTAGCGAGTTTTTGAGTTTATCGACCTCATTAGAAAATTTCTCACTCACTAAAAAAACAAATTGAAAGTCTTCAAATTCATAAAAGCGTTTGTAAATTTTTTCATTAAGGTTGAGTGCTTCAGCTTTTTTATCGACCAAACTTCCTCCCCAATATCCAAGTATTGTAATCTTCTCTTTAAATTGAATTGAAGTAAGAGAATCTAATTTACTTATTTCAATTATATCAGCAGTAAGAACTGGAAGTTTTGCAAAATTATTTTTGCCAGAAGCAAAAAAAAGATATACCAAGAGTGGAAATATAAATAAAACTCCTAAAACAATCTTTTTTTTAAAATCAGTTTTTCCCATTAAATAGAAGCGATATTAAACCACTAGAAATTTTGAATAATGGATCATTAAAAATTCCAAGCTACAAAACCAGAATCCATAACATCAAATATATAATCAGCCTCAATCAAAAGAATAAAAGCCAAATAAGGTATAAGAATTAATAATGGAAGAACTATCGAATTCTTCAAACCACTTCTTTCATCACGTATATGCATGAAATCCCAGGCAATATAATATGCCTTTACTAATGTTAATATTATAAATATCCAGTTTAAAATTTTCATTTTCAAAAATGGAATCATCAAGATTTCAGGTTTTATAATCCCTAGTGCAACCTCAACAGTTGTTACAATTGATAAAAAAATTAATACCCCCCAGATTTTCTGTTGGTTTGATTTGAACTTTAAAAGTCCTCTAAAAATTGCAAGTTTATGTCCTTCTGCTTCCATTTTATAAATTTTATACGAGATAGAAAAATGTAAATACAAATACCCATACTAAATCGACAAAGTGCCAATATAATCCAACTTTTTCAACCATTTCATAATGACCTCTTCGTTCGTATGTACCGAGGATGACATTAAAAAAGATTATAATGTTAATAACGACCCCAGAAAATACATGGAAACCGTGAAAACCGGTAATAAAGAAAAAGAAGTCGGCAAATAATCGATTTCCATACTCATTGTGAATGAGATTTGCTCCTTCAACAACACCAACAGCATTACCCAATATACCCTTTGATTCTGATCTTGAAAGGACAGTTTTTTGACCTTTTTCGTCGAGCTCTTGAGTTCGAATAACTAAATTTTTATTTGCTAAAAATCCTTTCTTAACCTCTTCTAAAGAAACCGTTGGTAGGGAAGTTTCAGCCTTATACCATATCCCATTACTAGATTTATGAGTACTTCGATTTGTTTCTATGGCTACAGCAAATTCTTGAATTGAAGCTCTTTTACCAGAAGATGTGTCAACAAACTGAAGAATTTGTCCTCCACGGGTTTCAAGTGCTCCATATTCACCTCTGATAAAATTTTTCCATTCCCAAGCTTGAGAACCAACAAAAATTGCTCCACCTATAATAGTTAAAAGCATGTAAAATGTAACTTTTGATTTATGCATATGATGTCCTGCATCTACTGCAAGCACCATAGTAACAGACGAAAAAATCAAAATAAAAGTCATCAATGCAACATAATACATAGGTGCATCAATTCCATGCAAAAAAGGAAAGTGAGTGAAAACCTCATCGGCAATAGGCCATGAATTAATATTTTTAAATCTTGAGAAACCGTAAGAAACCAAAAATCCAGTAAATGTTAGGGCATCAGAAACAATGAAGAACCACATCATCATCTTACCATAACTGACATTTAAAGGCTTATTTCCTCCTCTCCAAACTTCTTCACTATCAGCAGCTGTATTGGCTGTTACTTCCATATTTTCGTATTAAATCCAATACAAATTTATTAATTTTTAACCGTAGAATGAAACGAATAAAAATAAATATAACCAAAGAATATCAAGAAAATGCCAAAATGTGACTGCCAACTCAAAACCAAGTGTATTTCCTTGTAAATACTTTTCCCTAAATGAATTATATAATACAAACAAAACTATAATTATCCCAGCGATTAAATGTCCTAAATGCAATAGAACTAGTATATACAAATAAGAGGTTGTTATAGAACTTTCTGCTCCAGTAAAATAATATCCTTGTTCAATAATTTTTCCAAATCCTTGAAACTGAAAATAGATGAAAGTTAATGCCAAAACTAAAGTCATCAATAACAGTGATTGAGCTTTTTTAAGAAGCATACCCTTGATACTTTTTAAGGCCATATGAAAAGTCCCACTACTTAGAATCAAAAGGAAGGTACTTACTGTAAATGCAAATGGCAAATCTATTTGATCAATCCAATCAGATCTAGAACTACTTACTACATAAGCACTTGTTAAGCCAGCAAAAGTCATGCTCATACTGATCATACCAAACAAGAGCATCATTTTTTTTGCTCGTTTATTTTTTATGGCTAAAGAATCATTTGTGTTCATTGTAATATAAATTTATCAATTACATATATAAATTGAATTCCAGTAATATAGAGTATGCTTACTCTTACTAAAAATTGAGCAGCTTTATCATTTTTCGAATACATTAATTGAATTGCAGCATAAAGAAAAAAGATTCCTAAAAGACCAACTAAAATAGAAGCAAGCGGGGTTAAATAGAGTTGCCCAGTATATTGAAATGCTGGTAATAAGGTAATTAAAACAGTCCAAAAGCTGTAAAATACTATCTGAAATGCAGTTACATGATCTGGCTTTCCAGATGGCAACATTATGAATCCTGCATTTTCATATTGATTATGCATTAACCATCCAATTGCCCAAAAATGTGGAAACTGCCAAAAAAACTGTATCATAAATAAAATACCTGGTTCAATACCAAATTCATTAGTTGCAGCTACCCATCCTAACATAAATGGTATAGCACCTGGAAATGCTCCGACAAAAACTGAAAGAGATGTTTTTTGTTTTAAAGGGGTATACAGACAGGCATAAACAAAAATTGAAAGGCTTGCTAAAAATGCAGTTTTAATATTTATAAAATAAAGTGCCGCAATTCCAATTAAAGTTAAAACAACTCCCGAAAAAAGAGCTGAACTGGACTGAATTCTCTCGTTAGGCAATGGTCTGTTTTTAGTACGATCCATCAATTTATCCAAATCTTTTTCTAAGACTTGGTTAAATATATTAGATGCCCCAACCATTGAATAACCACCAATAATTAGTAATATAATTGTGGCGTAGTGAATCGACTCTACTGCTAAAAAATACCCTGCCAAAGAGGAAATAACGACTGCAATTGACAGTCTAAACTTTGTAAGTTCAATGAAATTCGACAGTGTCAAGCTTTTATTTGTAAGCAAGGTCGTTTTATTTTGACTCATCTTTCTGCATCTTCATAGGCAAAGATAGTTGACAAATGGCCAATGTCCAATCTATTTTTCTTTAATTAAAACCTTTAAAATGCCCTAATTAATTATTATTGCAATCTGAAAGTAATCGGTATGCTAAAAGGAACACGCACAGCACGACCTCTTTGTTTTCCAGGAATCATAGTAGGTAATTTAGAAATTATTCGCTGTGCCTCTTTCTCTAAATTTTTATCAGGTCCTCTCATTCTAATGTTGGTTATACTTCCATCTTTAGAAATAATAAAATTAACATAAACACGTCCTTGGATTCCCATTTCCTGTGCAATTTCTGGATATCTAAAGTTTTTACGTATGTGCTTATTCATACGATCTTGAAAGCAATTTCTTCGTTCTGATTTTTTAACTTTTTCACAACCAGGAAAAATAGGAACATCTTCAATGACTGCAAAGGGAACATCAACATCATCAAATTCTTCTTCAATTTCAACTTCTTCCACTTCGATAATTTCATCTTCGTTAGTTTCTGTAGATTCTATAACTGTTTCCTCTACCTCTTCCTCATCTTCAACTACTTCAATAATTTCTGGTGCTGGAGGTGGTGGTGGTGGTGGTGGTGGTGGAGTTTTAATTTGTTCAGTGATTGGAATCTCTTCATCATCATCATCTTCAACATTCAAGGCTTCATATCCATAAAGACTTTTATCGTAAGTTTTCCATTCAATAGCTTGCCATGATATAAGTAAAATTAAGGACAGTCCTATGACAAAATAAAGACTACTGTTTTTACTTAAATCAACCTTTTCATTTTTTTTGGGTTGCATAATAAACAAATGTTTAGTCAGCTAAACTAAAAAAAAAACTAAAATAAACAACTTATTCTTTTAATGAATAATAAAAAATTCCTTTAATAATCAACCACGCACCAAGCACCCCTAGGGAATTTGCCAAAAGGTCAAAGGGATCGAAGAATCTTTGAAAAAAAGTAATTAACTGTAGAAGTTCTAAAACAAAACCTAAAGCTAGAGAAATTAATGCTGATTTACTTAAAGAATTATTTTGAGTGTAAAAAGCAAACAAATAAAGAAAAGTCATGACAAAATAACATATGAAGTGAAGAAAAAGGTCCCCCCTAAGGTAAAGAAATGTCCAAGATTGAGGATTTTGTGATGGAGGTTTTAAACTCAAAAAAACAACAATTAGAGTTGCAAAAAGAGCAAATATTTTAAAAAATTTTTTATCCTGTAACCAACGATAAATATGCTTGAGCATCTAGAAGATTATTAATTTCAGAAGTATCACTGAGTTTTATCTTAATCATCCATCCCAACCCATAAGCGTCTTCATTTACTGTTTCTGGAGCATCTTCTAAAATCTCATTCAATGCTATGATCTTTCCAGTAAGTGGCATAAACAAATCGGAAACCGTCTTTACAGCTTCTACTGTTCCAAAAACAGATTCTGCGCCCAGGGTTTCGTCTAAGGTTTCGACCTCGACATAAACAATGTCCCCAAGCTCACCTTGAGCAAAATCAGTAATCCCAATAGTTGCTACATCGCCTTCAATTTTAATCCATTCGTGGTCTTTGGTATATTTTAAATCTTCTGGAACGTTCATTAGTTATTAAATTAAATCACAAATGTAAAAGAAATATAGAATTCGCCATGAATTTAGTTTCCAAAGTTATATCGAACAGTAAATCCAGATCGGATACTTGTTTGCGGAAATGCAGTGGAGATGGCAAATTCAGAAAAATTATGATCATAAAAGAAAAGAGCAGTCAAATTCCTAGATAATGCATAATCTGCATTAATTTTGAGCGCTAGAATGCGCTGTCCAGCTGTTACTTGGTTGTTGTCGTATTCTAGATTTCTAAGAACAGTTATATTATCTCTATATGAGACATCTGCTCTAATGTTCAAATCTCCTTTTAGTGTTACTCTTTTACCTCCAAAATTTGTTCTAAAACGAACATCATTGACTCGATAACCTAATCCAGCAATAAATTCTTCTCCGCTTGATTCAGTTATCAAATTATTATCTAAACTTAGTGAAATCGCACGTTCTTTTCGTAATTCAGCAATCAGCTTAAGAGAATTATTCATTTCCATATCTAAACGTATTAATGGATTAAATTGTTCAATTAAGTTAACATTGGAGTATAAACGCTCAGAAATTAAATTCCCTAATTTGTCTGTCATATTAGGTTGGTCAGGATTGAAGTCAAAATTGGATTGAAAATTTGTCAAAGTATAACTTGCTCTGTAGGCATGATTAATCGACAAACGTGAAAAGATTTTTGAAATTGACTTTATTTCGGTAAGTCCTGTAAATTTCAAATTCCAATTGGGTAATGGTGTTCTTTTTATTGGACTTAGATCGACTCGCTCAGGACTCGCTCCAGTGTAAGCTGCGATAAAGGAGTGTAAGAGAACCTCTTGCTGATTTTTTCCATATCCTATAGGATACCCCTCTTCACTAAATCCACTATCCTCAAAGTAGGTTTCTTTGACTAATCGTTCTGCAATCTGCTTTCGATAATCACGGAAGTTTTGAAAATTTCTGCTTTCAACATCTCCAGAACGATTAAATGCTGTTCTAAGTAAAATTGTTGACATACCAAAATTTCCATAAACATTCGAATTCCTGGGAATATAAGTCTGATCAGTTACCTTGAAGTTTTCTAATCGGCTTTCCATATAATCTCGATCAAAATTGAAATCAAAAATCAGACCTTTGAAAGGTATCAATTGTGCGGTAGCTTTGAATTTACTTGAATGCATTTGAGAAAAAGATTGATTAAAGTTTGGAAATCCAGTAATCCAGCCCTGACGTGCTGCTTCATAACGAATATCTGCTTGGCTGCCAAGGGTATATCCCAATGTAGGTTGCAGTCCACCTGCAAAGCCTACCGAAGGTAAATATCCAGGAAGTACAGATCCATTGTTTTCACTATAACTAGCTTGGACTCGCTTTAACAAGGTCATAATATCCACCAACTTAGTTAGTCCCTTCTTTAAAAAAGAGTTTTTACTTTTTGAGAGTGAATCATTTATTTTTTTTATGACTTTAACTCTTTTATTAAAAGGGGTTCTAGAATCAGACTTTAGACCCAATGCAGAATACATTTTTGAAAAAGATAATGCAGCGTTAAGTGTTTTTGTATTGTTATTCTGGATGGTATTAACAATTCCCAATGATACTCCATCATCACTTTTAACCTGAGACCAGGCCTCTGAGCCACGTTGCCAATTAAAATTTCCTGTATAGTTATAAGTGGCGTCTACAAAACTTAGAAAAGGAATATATTGAAAAGGTAATTTGTAATTTAATGAAAAAGTTTGAAGGTGATTGTTAGGCTCCCCAGCATTAAAAATCCCTTGCCAAAGTGCATTTTTCTCTGGTTGAAAAGGATTCATTATACCAGCCTCTACCATACTATTTTGACGGATAATACTGCTTGTAGTAGCATTAAAGTTTAACCGAACTGATTTTGAAAAATTATGACTTAAGACGTAATTGTAGTCAAACAAAAAATTGCGTTGTTGAAGATTGGGTAAACTTCGCTGCAAAGAAGCGTCCACACCTTCTAGATAAACCTGTCTAAATTTTTGAATGTTTAGTATTCTGTTGACGTTGGCTGATCCTTGTAATGAGCTTGGTAATAAATTAAAATTTAGCTGCTGAAGCCATTGCCAGTATTTTTTTTGATTAAAAAACTTTACTTTTTTAAATGGTTCTATGGGTTTAGGAGAAAAAGAATGGCCATAGTTAGTTCCCAAAAGTAAATTAAATTCTTGCTGCATCTCAATTTCATAATCTCGATGCTTCAATTCATTGTAAGCATAAGAAAAATCAAAGTTTTCAGGGCTGTAAAATCGCTGCTTATCTCCCCCACTTCTGTTTTTTCTAATTCCAATTAGGCTAACACTTTTTCTTTTAGTGTAACTTATAGATTGATTTTTTATAGAATCGCGTTGCGAGTCCCTATCGGCGGTATCGAGTCGGTCTTGCAGTTTAATATCTTGGTAAAATGGGTCGTATTCAGGGGTGATTAAGGTCTCACCTGTAGCAAAGCTTAAGGGGATTTGAAGTCCCCATTTTCTTGGGGTAAGTTGTCCAATATTTGCATTTGAAATGACATCATACTGAAGTAATTCTTCCCGAGCTCTTTCATTAGGAGACATATCTATACTTCCAAAACCAATGCTAGAGTAGCGTCCTGTTGCTGAAAATGTTGCAAAATCTGCAAGATTGGCATCCATCGCTCCAATAGCAGCCCATCCATCTCGGCTATCTATTCCTGAAATACGTAATTCATTAAACCAAACTTCTCCACAAAGCACATCTCCCAATTTGGAGGAGGGGTTTTTAACTCCTATCATTAAGGTTTTAATATTACCTAAAGAAGGGTTTCCACGAATAGCAAACTTATATTTTTTTTGACCTGGAAGTTTGCTAATTGACGAGAATTCATTAATAGGTTTAAGCTCCTCATCGAAGTATAGGGTCTCTCCCAAACCTAATTCTTGCAATGCCTTAGCTTTTAATTTAGCAAGAAGATCTATGGAAACCTCAATTGAATTTGACTCAGGGTTCCAAACCTCCTCAGCACTATATCGGTTAGACATATTTTCACGATAAGAAGTCGGTTTTAGAGGAATTTCAATTTGATAGAAGTTATCTTGATAATCTGTTCCTAATCTTATAAATGCAACTAAACGTTTATCAAATTCGTCTTCCGACCCTTCACCAGGTAAAGTTTCTTGTCCTGGTAAAGATTCAGCATGTAAAAACATTCTAAGTTTACTGTACTGCCTCATATCTAAATCCAAGCCTTTAAATATTCCACGTGAATCTTTGGGTTTAAGATCACAAACCCTGAAGGATAGAGATTGTTCGTTTTGACGGATGATAGAATTATTATTATTTATCTGCTCTCTTTGAATTTCAGGAGGCAAGACATAATTAATTGGAATCCTGTTTTCATTTTCCAGAATATTCACAGTACTAATGTCTACAGTAGTATTGCTATTAGCTAAAACTTCTTCATTTAAAGGCTTGTTATACCTTCTCCAATCACCTCGTACTAAATCTAAAGTCCCAAAACGAAATACTACTTTTTGTTCAAAGCCTGTAAGCAACATCCTCATAAATCGAATGGAGCGAAGGTCATCTATTGAATTTATTGCATCAAAATATTTGTTAAATGAAGTGTTTTCATAATATCCTTTTTGAATAGGGACTTTAAACTGAATCCATCTTGTGGTATATTCATCACCATTAGGTGCATTAACTTTAATATTTTCTCGAACGTCAGTCACAAAGGGATGATTTCCCACCTGCATATTTTTGTTTATCGGCACGCGGTATTCAAAATAGGAATCAATAGTATTCATACTTTGATCCCGATTAATATCTTCTGTATCTGGCTCTGTTGTATTCCCCCTGTTCGTGTCACTGAATGCTATTGGAGTATTGTTTTCAAAACCATTATAATTCTTATATCGATCTAAAATTCCTCCATCAACTTGCAAAAAATATTGATAATTATCTCTTGCTGGGTCATCCCCAGGTCCATTGGTAAATATGGAACTTTCTTCCCCATCAGATAAACCATCTAATCCTACATCTTGTAAAATCCGATCTTCTTCCACAGAATTAAAAGCATATACTAGAGATTGGTTTGCTGGGACTTTACCCCAAGGTGTTTCATATGTGGGGGTTTGTTCACTTGTGCTAGGTAGGCCATTTTCAAATTGTTTTCTTCCGTCTCTTAATATATCTTCCGAAATATTTCCCAGATGAAAGACCAATTCTCCCAAATCATTAGAAGTTGTCTCTTGTTCTGAAAATGTGTCCAACAGCCAAAATTCAATAAATTCTACATTGGACTGTTCAAAATTTGTGGCATTTAAAGACCTACTAATACCAGCCCATTTTTCTTTAATATTTGATAAATAAGAACTGTTTGGGGAATTATTATAAGGTCCTTGTTCGTCAGGATAATATGCTAAGTCAAAAGTTGGTAACGTTCTTGGCGTTCCTTGAACCAAGTCTTGTTCTGGAAATAATTCATCGATGAAAATACGACGCGTTTCGTTTAAAGAAATATCATTATTATTAATCCCATCTGGCTGTCTTGAATAAAAAACTTGATCAATTGAGTACCAAGCTAATTTTGATCGACTAAACCCACTTTCAAGTCCTTCTTTCTTAGCGCCAGGAACCCCATTGATGGGAACACTAGAAAGATTCCAAGCTGTAAAACCTTTGATATCGATATTTGTCTGCGCACCTTCAAAATCATCGATATAAACATTAGTTTCTCCATTCAACTGAGTATTTCTAGGATCGTTTGCAGCTAAATTTGCAACCTCACCCCTAAAAGAAAGCTGCGATGGTGTGTTTGTTTCAATTGTTGGCCATTTATTAACCATTCGGGTCAGAAAAGGTATTTCTGTTGAAAAATTAGTATTGAATCCTATCATAGTATTATTTACGGGCTCTGTTCCATAATTGGCCTTTTGAGTTAATGGGTTTTCACTTAAATTTATCAAGGTTCCACCAATGTTAATTTTATCTGATACCCGATGATTAAGGTTAAATCCGGAAAAACGCTTGTTTTGCTGATTAAAAAAAGAATTGTTTTCTACCGAAATTTCAATTGGAATATTTGATGCCTTTAGTCCCTCATCTATTATTTTAACACGTCCAATTTCATAATTTACAATATAATCAAGGCCTTCTCGTAAAACCCTGCCTCCAGCAGTAACTCTTACTGAGCCTCTAGGAACATTAAATGCTCCTATTTTTATTCCATCACCTCCTTCTGACTTGTAACGCCCTTTTAATTGAAATTTATTTTTTTCTGTAAACTCTAATGCAGCAGCTTTTGTGAGACTGTACATTTCACGAAAAACATAACGCTTCTGATTTTTATTATAACTGTTTTCCTGTGAATATTTTTCTTTTGTGGATTTTGGATCATCCAAAAGTCTAAATAAAAACTCTCCAAAAGGTTCCACTTTTGGAAAAATTATTCTTCCATAACGAGGATCTACTGTAATTCCTGGAATGAAATCAAAAAATCCGTCTCCATTTGAAACCAAATCTTGATAAGCATTTAATCGATCTAAATCCATCGTATTCAACAAAACTTCACTATCTAATTTTTCAGGCCAGATAGAATCATCCACGGGAGTCATATAATTTATTGGTGAGGGGTCAGTATAAAGAATACTAAGTCTGAAGTCTTCATCTGATAATTGAAAAGCACCTGTATTGTATATGTTTTTCATCATCAAGTCCCAAACTGGCTGTCTAACATCGGTTACACTACTCTTTAACATTTTTACAATTAAATTATTTGTTTGAACGACTTGGTTTTGATTATTCTGTTGATTTATATTTCCATTTTGAATAATTGAGGTTCCTGGAATGTCTCCATTTGCGAACTCTCCAACCTGATATATTTTACCCTGGAAACTATACTGATAAGCAATTCCTAAAATTTCATCATTACTCAATCTTTGATTCAAAGAAATATATCCTAATTGAGGATGAAAGGAATATTCTTGCGAATTTAATTTTCTGGCACTCTCTAAAATAGCATAGTCATAACCTTCATTTACACTAGCATTTCCAAAACCATTTTTTACTGTAGCAATATCACGAATTTGACTGTTTAAAATTCCATTGAATCCAATTTCGTCTGGATCAAGTTGGTTCACTTCGTTTCCAGGAGGGTGATTTACATTATTTACATTAATGAAATTTGAAACTTGGTTTCCAAGGGTTGTTAAATCAGGATTAGCCTCTCCCAAATCTTGAAGTGCAACAATATTTCTAACATTCTGAGTTTGATATCCTCGATTGGTGACCCAAACTTCAATTCGAGTAATTTGAACAGGAGAATTAACATAGGGATAAGTCTCCAAAAATTTATCATAGTTATTTCTAAAATAATGACTAATAAAGTAATGGCGATCCTCTTCATAGTCTAAGGCATATAAATCGAATTCTTGCAACTTCCCTCCACCTTGAGTAGTTATATTTTGGGATTGAGAACGCTGTTCAGAAAATACTCCTGAAATAGTAGTATTTCCAAATTTTAAATCGGCGCGAACACCAAACAAACTTTGAGCGCCTTGAATTAAATTGCTATTTATAGGCATACTTATATTTCCTATGTCAATATTTTGTAAAATAGCATCCTCAGTTACTTTTCCATTTAAATATTCCGAAACTCGATTTCCTGCAGCGAAAGGGTCATTTGCTATTTGATTTGCACTCTGTTTTAAGGTTTCGATCTTTTGACGCGCCTGATTTAAAGTATTTTTCCCTTCATTAATAACATCTTTTACTTGGTTAACCTTATTTTGTACATTATTGATTTGCTGTTTAACTTCATTAACCTTGTTTCCCAACTCGTCAAACTTATTTTCAATATTTTGTAATTTGGATTTCAGTTCTCCTGGTAGCATTCCTGAGGCCATACCTTTAAGCTCTGAAACTTGTGGAGGATTAAATTGAATTTTTACTAGATTCTGAAAATCAAAAGTCGATTCAGTATCATAATTTGCCGTAATTCGAAGTCGTTCTCCTATTTCCCCCAATAAACTCAAGCTGATTCGTTGATCAAATTCAAAACCTGGGGATCGCCTATTTATAACAGAAGCAATTGGATTATCATTTCTTTGATATCGATAACCTAAGTCAATGCCAATAGATCCTTGAGGAGATATATCTATCGAGTTGCTTCCAAAAATAGATTCAAAAAATTTATTGTTTACATATAATTCAGGGAGTAAATTTTTTTGAGTTTCCTCTACATTATTTCCCCTTCCACTCAAGGCTTGTATTTTTTCCTGAAAATAGTTTTTCATTTTCTCTTTGAGAATCATAGCTTGATACTCTTCTACTGTAAGAACTAGAGGTACACTAATTGGATAACCTCCTATTTCTTTTGAAAAAATATAGCGGTCTGTTTGTATATCATAGATATATTGACTTACAATACTAACTGGATTTGGTAAATCCAAAGTTCCGAGCTGAGCATTCTCCTGAGACAAAACAATTCCACAACCAAAGATTATCCAAATAAGTGTAAGGATAAAACTTTGAAATGATTTAAAAACTACTTTAAGAGTTCTCTCAAACAAATGATTTTACAATTTGTTCAGAGCTGCTTTTATTAGTGCTTCCACTGAACTATCAGGACTGCTCTGAATGACGTTATCAATTACTTTCTCAGATTGTTTTCTTGAATAACCAAGAACCTCTAACGCTGATAACGCTTCTTCTTTAATTGTATTGTTTGAAAATACTTGTATTTCTTCACTATCAGAGAGATTTAGCATTTTATCTTTTAATTCAATTAATACCCTTTGGGCTGTTTTTAAACCAATCCCTTTAATAGATTTTATAGTTGCTAAATCTTCTGAGATTATAGCTCTTCGAATTTGATTCGGCTCTAATGAAGAAAGCATATTTCTAGCGGTAGTTGCACCGATTCCTGAAACTGATATTAATTGCTGAAAAATCGCTCTTTCAATAATAGTGAAAAATCCAAATAAGGTATGAGAGTCTTCTTTTACTTGAAGATGAGTAAATAATTTAATATTCTCATCATTACTTAATTGAGAAAATGTATGTAATGAAATATGTACCATATAACCAATCCCATTACAATCTATTACGACATCTGTGGGGGATTTTTCTACTAAACGACCAGTAAGCTGAGTAATCATTTTTTATTTATTTTTTGATTGTGCGTCAATAACTGCAATAGCAGACATGTTAACTATTTCTTCTACAGAAGCTCCAAGCTGTAAAACATGAATAGGCTCGCTAAGCCCCATAAGAATGGGGCCAATCGAAAGTGCTTCATTTAATTCTTTCATTAATTTATAAGTAATATTAGCCGCATCTAGATTAGGAAATATCAAAACATTCACTTTCATATTACTTAAGCTCGAAAAAGGAAAGCCTTTTTGAAGCATTTTTTTATTCAATGCAAAATCCGACTGAATGGGTCCATCTACAATCAATTCTGGATTACTTCTATGCAACATATCAACAGCTTCAATTATCTTTTTTGCTTGAGGAAAACGCGACGATCCAAAATTTGAAAATGATAAAAGTGCTGTTATAGGCTCTAATCCAAAAAGCTTAGCAATATTTGCTGTCATCTGAGCAATCTTAGCTAATTCTTTGGCTGAAGGATCTACATTGATAGTAGTATCTGAAAGAAATAATGGACCTGTTTTTGTCAACATTAGATTAGTAGCTGCTACTCTGCTAACACCTTTTGACTTTGAAATTGTTTCCAAAATAGGCTTTACAACAGAAGGATAATTTCTTGAATAGCCAGATATCATTGCGTCAGCATCTCCATTTTTAATCATCATTGAGGCGTAATAATTTCTCTCGCGCATCAATCTTTGAGTATCGTACAAAGTATATCCTTTTCTACGCTGGTCTTTCCAAAACAGTTCCGCATATATATTCCTCTGATCTTTATACTTATCTTCTTTTGGGTCAATAATCTTTACTTCTTCATTGAAACTAATGGCATTTCTTAAATTTTCAATTGTTTCTCTATTACCAAGTAAAATGGGGATAGCTATTCCCTCTTCTTGTACTATTTGAGCTGCTTTTAAAACATCCATTTGATCAGCTTCAGCAAAAATTAATCTCTTGGGAGATGCTTTTGCTCGATCATGCAATATCCTAACCATTTTTTGGCTGTTACCAAGCCTGCCTGTTAGTTCTTCTTTATATCGACCCCAATCATCTATTGATTCTGTAGCTACGCCAGATTCGATAGCTGCTTTAGCAACCGCAATAGGAATAGTTGAGATCAAACGAGGATCAAACGGTTTTGGTATAATGTAATCTCTTCCAAAGGTTAAACGAGTCTTGTCATATACTACATTAACTTGTTCAGGTACAGACTCTTTTGCTAAATCTGCAAGTGCCTTAACAGCTGCCATTTTCATAGATTCATTTATTGTTGTTGCTCGAACATCAAGTGCTCCCCTAAATATAAAAGGAAAACCTAAAACATTATTTACTTGGTTTGGGTGATCAGATCTACCAGTTGCCATAATTATATCTTCACGTGTTTTGCAAGCCAAGCTATATTCTATTTCTGGATTTGGATTCGCCATCGCAAAAACGATTGGATTTTTACCCATTTTCAAAAGCATCTCAGGAGTTAATATATTTGCCCTTGACAATCCTATAAATACATCTGCTTCAACTAAAGCTTCATCCAAGGAATGGATATTTTGATCCGTGCCAAATTCTTGTTTTTCTGGACTTAAATTTTCACGATCATTTCGAATAACACCTTTGCTATCCAACATCACTATATTTTTAACATTCGCACCGAATGCACAATACAATTTAGTACACGAAATTGCTGCAGCTCCTGCTCCAGAAACAACAATTTTTACATCTTCAATTTTTTTGTCAGCCAGTTGAAGAGCGTTTAGTAAAGCAGCAGCAGAAATAATCGCTGTACCGTGCTGATCATCGTGCATAATAGGTATATTTAAGTCCTGTTTAAGTCTGCGTTCAATTTCAAAAGCTTCAGGAGATTTTATATCCTCTAGATTAATTCCTCCAAAAGTAGGTGCAATTGCTTTTACTACTTCAATAAATTTATCTGGGTCTTTGGCGTTGACTTCTATATCAAACACGTCTATATCAGCAAATATTTTGAATAAAAGAGCTTTTCCCTCCATTACAGGCTTTGAGGCTTCGGGGCCAATATCTCCCAATCCCAGTACTGCTGTTCCATTAGATATAACCGCAACTAGGTTACCTTTATTAGTATACTTATAGAGATTTGATTTATTCTCCTCAATTTCTATACAAGGAATTGCAACCCCAGGTGAATAGGCAAGCGATAGGTCTCTTTGAGTATCATGATTTTTCGTAGGAACAACTTCTATCTTTCCTGGCCTCGGTTTTGCATGATAAACTAAAGCTTCTCTTCTTTGCTTTTTTTTCTCCATAAAATAGTGTTTGTAATGTAAAGAAATAACTTTTTTCTGAATCAAAAATTTAATATCCTATTAAAATTGTAGAATAAAAAGTAAGAAAAATAATCAAGTTTTTAAAGCTGTTAGTCAACCTAATTTTTTTTATAGGTATTGAAATTGAGAAATCTTAAACTAACTTTAAAAGGGAGAATTAAAGAGGTGCC
>JAQWNZ010000043.1 GCA_029246125.1 Flavobacteriaceae bacterium | reverse complement strand
CGAAGAGCATTCTGAATTAGGGACTAATGTTGCACCAAACTTTACTCCTGAAAAAATTAATGGGCTCATTGGAAAGTCTTTTATAGGGAATGTGGATAATGGCATATACGGGGGGGTGTATCAGTTTAAGTCAAAAAAGTCTGCTGAAAATTACATAAATTCTGAATTTTGGCTTGGAATTGAGGCGCATCCAAATCTTGTTAATTTTAAAAAAGAGATTTTTGCAGTCCCTCCTTTTTCTAATCAATCAAATGGATTTTGGGCTGAAAGAAAAACCTCATCAAACCCAGATGATGCAAACGGATTGAGTGTTTTAATAGTTAGATATAACTTGGAAAATATGACATTAGATGAGCATTTGGAATTAGGTGTTAGTGTAGCGCCAAATTTCACACCAGAAAAAATTGATGGGCTAATTGGGAAATCATTTATAGGAGATCCTGAAAATTGTGTTTTTGGAGGGGTATATCATTTCAAAACTACAGATGCTGCTAATAAATATATTAGTTCTGAATTTTGGCTGGGTATTGAAGCTCATCCTAACCTAGTTAACTTTTCAAAAGAAATCTTTGGAGTTGCGCCTATATCATCCGTTTCAAACGGCATCCCCGTTCTTTAGATAAATTTCTGATGTTCTTTCTATATTTACGTATATAAATCATAAACTAATTAAAATGAAAAAATTATTTACAATTATTATTTTGTTTGCATGTATTTCATTGAGTGCTCAAGCTTATCAGACTTATTCAATGCATTTTGTAAGAGTTGAAGGAGACTTAGAGGCTTTTGAAACAGTTCAGAAAACTTATATGCAAAAGATTGCTCAAAATGCTGTTGATAAAGGTGATATTTCTTTTTGGGCATTTTTAAAAAGTGTACGAATGGACAATATTGACGATGAAAAAAGAAAAAATTATTTGTTTGTTCAATCAAATTTTGATATTGATGCTATTCTTAGTGAAAAAAATCAGTGGTGGAATAATGCAAGTTTGGTTTTAACAAAAGAAGAACAAGCAATTGTAGGAGAATTGAGTTCAAAATTTTCATGGACAGAAGATTCAAGACACATATTTCAAGATGAAGTTAGCATTATTAAAGGTCTAGGAACATACATTCAATTTAATTTTGCAAGTCCGAAAAACCTAGCTGGATTTATTGCGGAAAATAAAACACTTTGGAAAAATTATTTTTCTAAAAATATGTCTAAAATGGGAATGGTCAATTGGGGAGTTGGTAGAAAAATTGCCCCAACTGGCATGAATACTTCTAGTGTTTCTACTTGGGATATGTTCGATAGTCTAGAAAGTTTAATGAAATATAGAGCAGGGTTTGAACTACCAACAGATATTTCTAAGAAATCTAAAATGAATTTATATAATCCCGATGGTTGGAGGTATTCTCCAATTTTCAATGCTATTACTTTTGCTATACCAGCGGAATAAATTTAAATATTCTAATAAAAACCCTCGGCAGAAGCTGGGGGTTTTTTATTAGAACAAATGCCAGTAATACTTATGAGATTCATAAATATAACCTTAGTCTTTACATATTGAAACTACATTAAAATCTTTTAAAACCCATTCAATAAGAAAAATTTATTTTCCTTTAATTTTTGTGTTCTTTGTCTGTGCAATAATTTTATTTCTACCTTCTGAATCATCTCAAGTTTTACAGCTAACAAAAAAACAGAAAATTAAAGATTTAATTGCCAGCAATGTTTTTATACCTAAAAAATATTTTAACAAAGCTGTATTATTTCTTGATCAAATTAAAAATAAACATTCATATTACTCTTCCTATGGAATTCGCATTACGAATCAAAAACTACATACAACATCCGAAGATTGGCGCTTTTTTGATGAAAATTTTGAGCACATTGGAGAAGTCAAATTTAGAATTCAAATTTCTGAAGAAACCTATAATTTTTATAAAAGCCCTGATGTAGGGTCAAATTCTATTATCCTAAACAACTCTAGTTCAATAATCGGTTTGAATAATTGTTTAGATGAATGTTTTTCAAAAAATAACAACAAGTCTTTATTAAATTGCGATTGTTCTTCTTGGTTTTCAAAACAAGATTAAATCGTTTTTTAATAACCCATAACGAAGAGCCTTTTTTAAAGTACTCTCGACTAATCTATTCAAAATGCTTGTTTTTTTAATTATTTCTTAACCCTTACCTTTGTTCAAAAAAATGGAGAAGAATAAACCTGACAACATTGTATGGGATGAAACACATGAAGCCTATTTTGCAAAATTGTTGCCTTATGCTAGTAACTTAGGTAGTCCTATTATAAGCATCCCGAATGTAGATGCCTTCAAGAAAAAGGGTGTCGATAAAGTCTCCAAACAATTCCAAGCTGAACTTAAAGAGCTTCAAAGTCGCATCAAATCATTTGTCGAGCTAGCTTCTGAAACTCAAAAAGTATATGAGGCTCTCTTTAAGTTTGAACCAATTGTAGGGGAAACATATCATTTGTATAAAGGAAAAGAACAGAATTTTCTTTCTTTGGTAGCACCTTCAGAGTGGAATAAAGAATTTCTAGGTAGTTTTCGTTTAAACAGTGATTTTAAATGGGTTCGACAATAAGGTTTTTTCTCACTAATTTAGTTCTATGAAAAAACATGAAACCCCACGCCAACAAAAAGTAAATACTTTTCTTCAACAAGAGGTTGCAAAGCTTCTTCAACAAGCTGTGCGTGAAGGTTCAGTTAACAACCTATTAGTCTCTGTTACTAAGGTTAATGTAACCTCTGATTTGTCCATCGCAAAAATTTATCTTAGCATTTTTCCTTCAAAAAATACTAAATCCTATCTAAAGACACTTCAAAAAAACAATTATCAAATACGATATGATCTTGCTCAAAAAATGAAGAATCAGTTGAGAAAGATTCCTGACCTTCATTTTTATCTTGATGATTCCTTAGATTATATTGAAGACATAAATAAAGAGCTCAATGATGGTGAAAACCCGCTTATCAATCTTAACACATTAGCCTCGAGGCAAAAAAAATAAGCCCCCAAAGTTCTATGTTCTCCTACCCATTCAAAATAGCCTTACGGTACTTTTTTTCAAAAAGCAACCAAACCGTAATTAACCGTATCAATAACCTTGCATTTTTTATGGTGGTCATCTCAACAGCTTCGTTATTTATAGTACTAAGCGCTTTCGCTGGGCTTAAGGATTTTGGTTTATCTTTCTCTGAATCCTTTGACCCAGACTATGAAATCCAGCCTCAAAAGGGAAAGTTTTTTAATATATCTGAAAATCTTCTCAAAGAAATCAAAACAATTCCAAATATCTTAGCAGCGGCACCTCAAATTAATGAAAAAGTTTTTCTTTCATATAATGGAAAAAATCAGGTTGCTTATTTAAAAGCTATTGATAATAATTACATTAGTATAGTTCCTGTTGATGAGCTGATTGTCCTTGGCGATTGGATTTCTTATAATGGGTCTGATGTTGTATTAGGCTTCGGAATTGCTGGAAACTTGGGTGTAGGTGTTTATGATTACAATTCTTTTTTAAATCTCACTGTCCCAAAAAAAAGCAACCAATCAATCCTTGATCAAAATCCATTTAGAAGCGTTTCAAGTATTGTTGTTGGGCTGTATCAAATCAACGAAGACCTAGATAAAAAATACATGTTTTCTCGTCTTGAATTGGCTCAGAATTTACTCGAACTCAATTCTGATGAATATTCTTCAATAGCATTAAAAACAAATCCTAAGGTATCAAAAGCTGAGCTTACAAAGACTCTTTCTTCAATATTGACAATTCCAATAAAGCTTGTTTCAAGAGCGGAACAAAATGCTGCATTATATAAAATGCTCAATGTTGAACACCTTGCAATCTACTTTATTTTTACTCTAATCATGATAATTGCTCTTTTTAATGTTATTGGAGCATTGATCATGATGATATTGGAAAAGCAAACTCAGATGAAAATACTCATCTCTTTAGGAGCCACGACTAAAAGTATACATTATATTTTTTTTATTCTTGGTTTACTTATTTGTGGGTTTGGAGGGGTTTTCGGTCTATTTTTTGGAAGCATTCTTGTACTTATACAGCACAATGCTCCATTTATTTATGTTCCAGGAAGCAGTCTTTCGTACCCTGTTCTTTTTCAAATAGAAAATTTATTTATCGTAATGGGAACTCTTATGGTATTAGGTGTTTTGAGCACTGCTTGGGCGACAAGAAGTTTAGATAAAAAGATAAAGTCTTACACGGCCTGATTGACCACAAATTCTTCTATAATTTGATCGAAAACCTCAAAAATCTCGGTAGAATAATCTAAAGTGACCATTTTTGTTCTTAAAGGTTTAAAGTTTGGGATTCCTTTAAAATAATTAGAGTAGTGACGACGCGTTTCCAAAACACCTAAGTTTTCACCTTTCCATCGAATTGCCATTTTTAAATGACGTCTTGCGGCTTCAACTTTTTCATTTAATGTAGGGGGAATGAGATGGGTCCCTGTTTTCAAAAAATGCTTAACCTGATTAAAGAACCAGGGGTTTCCAATACTTGCCCTTCCAATCATTGCTCCATCAAGTCCAAAATCATCTCTCATCTTTTTAGCTTGCTCTGGGGTATTTACATCTCCATTTCCAAATACAGGTATTCGCATGCGCGGGTTGTTCTTTACATTGGCAATATGACTCCAATCAGCATCTCCTTTGTACATTTGGGCCCGGGTTCTTCCATGAATAGAAATAGCAGCACAGCCAACATCTTGCAATCTCTCAGCTACTTCAACAATATGTATTGAATCATGATCCCAGCCCAATCTAGTTTTCACCGTAACAGGAAGCTTAGTCTTTTTTACCATGGCCTCTGTCAGCTTAACCATTTTAGGAATGTCTTTTAAAATTCCTGCACCGGCACCTTTACAAACTACTTTTTTAACGGGGCATCCAAAATTTATGTCAATTATGTTAGGTTTTGAAGCTTCTACAATCTCTACAGATCGTAACATCGAATCAAGATTTGCTCCGAAAATTTGAATTCCCACCGGACGTTCTTTTTGATAGATGTCTAGCTTTTGTGTGCTTTTAAAAGCGTTACGAATTAGTCCTTCACTAGATATAAATTCAGTATAAACTACATCCGCTCCATTTTCTTTGCACAGAGCTCTAAAAGGTGGGTCACTTACGTCTTCCATTGGAGCCAACAAAAGAGGGAAAGGAGGAAGCGAAATTGAACCAATTTTAACCAAAAGATAATTTTTTACAAAAATAAGCAAAAAAGCCTACTCCATAAGCCTTATATTTGTACGCTATGAAAGGAGGAGTTGTATGAAACAGTACCGTAATTTTTGCATCATTGCCCACATTGATCACGGAAAAAGCACATTAGCTGACCGCTTATTGGATTTTACAGGAGCAGTTACTGAACGTGAGAAACAAGATCAGCTGCTTGATAATATGGAGTTGGAGCGTGAGCGGGGTATTACCATTAAATCACATGCCATTCAAATGGAATATCAATATGAAGGTGTGGATTATGTTTTAAACCTTATAGATACTCCTGGACATGTAGACTTCTCATACGAAGTTTCAAGGTCCATAGCTGCTTGTGAAGGTGCTTTGTTGATTGTGGACGCTGCTCAAAGTATTCAAGCTCAAACCATTTCTAACCTATACTTGGCATTAGAAAATGATTTGGAGATTATTCCTGTTTTGAACAAAATTGACCTTCCGTCAGCAAACCAAGAAGAGGTTACAGATGATATTGTTGATCTTTTAGGTTGCAGTCCAGAGGACGTGATTCCTGCCTCGGCGAAAACTGGTCTTGGAATTAAAGATATAATAACTGCAATAATTGAGCGTGTCCCTTCGCCAAAAGGGAATCGAGATGAGCCTTTGCAGGCTTTAATCTTCGATTCAATATACAATCCTTTTCGTGGCGTAGAAACATATTTTCGTGTTCTAAATGGAAACATTCGAAAAGGACAAAAAATTAAATTTATTGCTACCGAAAAAATCTATTTTGCTGATGAAATTGGTACATTAAAGTTAAAGCAAGAGCCCAAAGATGAAATTAATTCAGGGGATGTAGGTTATTTAATTACTGGCATTAAAGATGCAAAGGAGGTTAAGGTTGGAGATACAATTACCGACCCTTATAATCCTACTCAAAATGCAATTGAAGGGTTTGAAGAAGTTAAGCCAATGGTTTTTGCTGGGATATATCCCGTTGATACAGAGGAGTATGAAGAATTGAGAGCCTCTATGGAAAAATTACAGCTTAATGATGCTTCTTTGGTTTTCTTTCCTGAAAGCTCTGCTGCATTAGGATTTGGTTTTCGCTGTGGTTTTTTAGGCATGTTACATCTTGAAATTATTCAGGAAAGATTAGAAAGAGAATTTAATATGGCAGTAATAACAACTGTTCCCAACGTTTCCTATCGCGCCTACACTAAAAAAAATCCTGATACTTTTATAGCTGTAAACAATCCTTCAGACCTACCAGACCCTTCAATGATGGATCGTGTTGAAGAGCCTTACATAAAAGCAACGATTATAACAAAATCTGATTTTGTGGGTAATGTGATGTCTCTTTGTATTGAAAAAAGAGGAGAAATAACCAACCAAACTTATTTGACTACTGAGCGCGTTGAATTAAATTTTAATTTGCCCTTAGCAGAAATTGTGTTTGATTTCTACGATCGTTTAAAAACCGTTTCAAAAGGCTATGCCTCTTTTGATTATTCTCCGATTGGAATGCGAACATCGAAATTAGTAAAAGTTGATATACTTCTTAATGGAAATCAAGTAGACGCTCTATCCGCTTTAATTCATGCTGACAATGCTTACTCTATTGGTAAAAAAATATGTGAGAAATTACGCTCACTAATTCCTAGGCAACAATTTGACATTCCAATCCAAGCTGCTATCGGGGCCAAAATAATATCTAGAGAAACAATTAAGGCATTAAGAAAAGATGTTACTGCAAAATGTTACGGTGGTGATATTAGTAGAAAACGTAAGCTTTTAGAAAAGCAAAAAAAGGGAAAGAAAAAAATGCGTCAAATTGGAAATGTTGAAATTCCTCAACAAGCATTCATGGCTGTTCTCAAGTTGAATGACTAAGTTTGTTTGTCTTTTTCATTTTATAAAATCGTCTTGTTTCTTTGTTTTTTCAATGTATATTTGAGAAAAGACCTTTTGCATCGATGTCATTTAGACCTTTTAAAAAACTGTTGTTTGGATTTGCTTTTTCTCCTTCGCTAAGAGCGAATGTTTTTGAGGTAACACGTTTAGCTTCGTTTTTAAAAGCTTCTTTAGTTTTTGTTCATGTAGGAAATAAAACCCCTGAAAAAGAAAAGAAATTTGATTTAATCTTGAAAGAGTGTCCAATTGTTCCGGGTGAAATTAAGCTTTTATGGAAACAAGGGCGGCCTGTATCTTCACTGATTTCTATTTCTGAAAAAATGAATATCGATCTTCTTTTACTTGGAGCATTAAAGCGAGAGAAAATGGTAAAGTTTTACCTGGGTTCAATTGCTCGAGAGATAACCCGAAAGGCTTCGTGTTCTGTTTTGCTCATGATAAATCCTTCTATTGAACGACATCATTGTAAGCATATTGTTGTGAATGGATTTGAAAGTCCCCAAACAAAAGATACTATCGAAGCTGCCTTTGAAATGGGTCAAGCGCTTCAATCTGATAAAATCACTTTAGTAGAAGAAGTTAGTGAGTCACGTGTTGCGGTCTCCGTAAATGACGATAGAAGTCTGAGGAAAGCGACCTTGAGAAAAGAAAAAATTAATCGAGAAGAGAAAATGCGAGTGGTTGACATCATAAAGAAAATTCCTACACAAAAACTCCACGGATTGAATTGGAATACCCAGAGTATTTTTGGTCGAAGAGGTTACTCAATTGGACATTATGCTCGTGTAGCTCGGGCTGACCTTCTTGTCATGAATGCACAAGAAGAAAACTCTTTTGTTAGTAGATTTTTTCCAAAGGATTTAGAACATATTTTAGCTGAATTGCCTACTGATGTTTTGATCATTCAATCCCAAAGAGATGAATAAAAAATCCTCTTTTTCTGAATCATTAAAAACAATTCCACAAAATATATTTTCAGGATTTGTCGTTTCATTAATTGCATTGCCATTGGGTTTGGGTCTTGCCATTGCATCTGAAGCCCCTCCACTAGCAGGTATTATTGCTGCTGTTGCAGGGGGTCTAGTAGTTTCGGTTTTTGGTGGGTCACATGTTACAATTGCAGGCCCTGGAAATGGTTTAGTTATCGTTTTATTAGCTGCAATAACGTCTTTGGGTGAGGGAAATCTATTTGAAGGCTATTTATTCACTTTAGCTGCAATCATTTTCTCTGGCTTTTTGCTTTTTATTTTTGGTGTGCTTCGGCTCGGGGCTATGAGTGAGTTTTTTCCGGCTACTGCATTACAGGGTATGCTTGCTGCCATAGGAGTGGGTATTTTAGCAAAACAGTTTCATATCATGTTAGGAATAAGGGGTGTCAGTGGTGGAACAATAGAACAACTCATGGCTATCCCTGATTCATCTATAAACTTTTTAGCAATGCTTCCTTTTTCTGGGATTCTTGGCATTTCAAGCCTTGTTTTTCTCTTTCTATATAGCAGAATACGAAACCCCTATTTCCACTTGATTCCAGCACCAATGTGGGTTGTTGTAGTCTCTATTGGAATAGGCTATTATTATAATTTGGTAATAAATGAGCCAGTCCCAATTGTTCAAGAGCTTTTAATTAAAATTCCGGACCAGCTATTTACAAATTTACCTCGTCCTAATTTTAGCAAATGGTTTGACGTTAACTTTCTCGGAGTGGTGGTGTCCATAACTCTAATTGCTAATATAGAGTCCTTATTGAGTATCAAAGCTGTTGACAAGCTTGACCCAAAGAAAAGGCGTTCTAATGTGAATAAAGATTTGCGCGCATTAGGATTGGCGAGTATTATTAGTGGCTTTTTAGGCGGACTAAATGTCGTAACAGTAATAGCTCGTAGCTCAGTAAATGTCAACAATGGTGGAACTAACCGCTCAGCTAACTTTTTCCACGCTGCATTTTTGGTGCTTTTTGTTGTTTTTTTAGGAGAGCAGATTCAGAGAATCCCGCTTACAGTATTAGCGGCTATTTTGGTCTATACTGGTTTTCGTTTAGCGTCTCCAGAAAACTTAATTAGGATTTATAAGATTGGTCCTGAACAGGCTCTAATTTTTGTTGTGACGTTAGCAACAACTTTGTTTACTAGTTTGATTCTTGGAATCGTCGTTGGAATTATATTTACCTTCATTACACATCTTTTTCTAAGCAAAAACTTCTTCCTATTTTCAATAAATATTTTTAAACCGAATGTATTGATGTACTTGGAAGAACAGAGTGGAAATTATTATGTAAGTGTCAAGAATTTCTGTAGTTTCTTGAATTTTTTTCGCCTTAAAGCAAAGCTTGATCAAATACCAGAAACCGAACATGCAGTCGTTGACTTTTCTCTTTGCGACTTTGTAGATCATACAGTAATGGAAGGGATACATGACTATCAACAATCATTTTCTAGAAAAGGAGGAAATTTTGAAACCATTGGTCTAGATATCCATGCCGCTGAAACCCAACACCCTTTCGCTGTTAGAAAATCACTGCCTATTAACACATTATTGGGCCTTGAGAGCCCTCTTTCAGGACGTCAGAAAAGCTTAAGTGGATTTGCAGAGCAACATCAGTGGAAATATAGTCCCAAACTCAACAATGATCCAAAGGGACTTGATTCTTTCTTGTTTTTTGAATCTAAAGTGATCAACTATAGAATAAACTCGCTTTGGAATCCTGATGAGTCTTTTACGGTTTTTGACGTTTCTTTTTCTGAAGGTGCCTTCATCACAAAAGAAGATTTAAAAGCAACTTTTTTGCTGTTTAAAACACCGTTCAGACTCCCTATATTTGTTCTTGACAAAGAAGATCTAAAAACTACACTATACAGTTGGGCTGGGTTTGATGATATTAATTTTGCGAAATACCGTGACTTTTCAAACCTATTTCACTTAAGCGGAAATGACACCAAGGCAATAAGAAAGCTCTTCTCATCTGAGCTAATTTTCTTTTTTGAAAGCCATCCATTTTTCCATATTGAATCAAATGGGAATACGCTCCTTATAAAAGGAAAAGACCGTTTGTCAAGTCTTCAGGAAATAAAGATGATGCTTTCTTTTGCGAAGGATCTTTCTTTGTTGTTGAACGCGCATGCCGCTGAATAACAATCGGTAAATTAAGCTTATTTTGTACCTTACACACAAATGTTAATACCTATGATGCGCCTTTGTCCTCTATTGTTTTTCTTGTGTCTAATAAATCTTTCAGGGCAAAAAACAATTGGATCTATTGAGATATTGAGCCCTAAAATGAGTGCTTTGGTTGATGTTGATGCGGGGATTGAGGTTCTAGCAACAGGATTTCAATGGGCAGAGGGGCCTGTTTGGGTCCCTGAATTGAATGGGATCCTTTTTACAGATGTTCCGAATAACAAAGCTTATTTATGGACAGAAAAAGATGGGCTTCAGCTTTTTTTAAATCCTAGCGGGATGACCAACCACGCGCCTCATAGTGCTAATGAGGGAGCTAATGGTTTAACGCTTGATTCGGCCGGTAATCTGATCTTATGTCAACATGGTAATCGTGCTGTTTCTAAATTAAAGAGCTGGTCTTTTGATTCTCCAGATTATGAAGTTTTAGTCGACCACTACCAAGGAAAATGGCTAAACAGTCCGAATGATCTTGACTACAATAAAGATGGGGTGCTTTTCTTTACAGATCCTCCTTATGGCCTAAAAGATCAAGATCAAGACAGCATTAAAGAACTAAATTTTAACGGTATTTATAAATGGTCTTCGGTTAATGGAATTGAATTGCTTGACAAGTCACTTCTTCGTCCAAATGGAATTGCACTTTCTGAGGATGAAAAAATTGTATATGTGGGTAATTCTGATTCCA
>JAQWNZ010000021.1 GCA_029246125.1 Flavobacteriaceae bacterium | reverse complement strand
GATTTAACCGTTTTAATTATTCGAGATGCAATTTTGTATGGATCTCCATTAGAAGCAGGCCTTCGATCTTCTAGCCATCCCTTCCATCCATTTTCAACAGTCATTATAGGAATTCTGATTGAAGCTCCACGGTCAGATACTCCAAAACTAAATTCGTCTATTGATTGAGTTTCATGATCTCCAGTTAAACGTTGATCATTAAATGCTCCATACACTTCTATGTGTTCTTTGACTACAGGACGGAAAGCTTCACATATTTTTTCATATGTTTCTTTTGAACCACAAGTTCTTAGTGTTTCATTTGAGAAATTTGCATGCATACCTGACCCATTCCAATCAGTCTTCCCCAATGGCTTAGGATGATATTCTATGGCTAATCCATAATCTTCAGCAGTCCTTTCAAGAAGATATCTAGCAATCCACATTTCATCTCCTGCTTGTTTTGCTCCTTTGGCAAATGTTTGAAACTCCCATTGACCAGCCGCAACTTCTGCATTAGTTCCTTCAACATTTATTCCAGCCTCTAAACATATATCTAGATGTTCATCCATAATATCTCTACCAAAAGCATTTTTTCCACCAACCGAGCAGTAGAACTGTCCTTGTGGAGTTTGGTCTTTTGGGAATCCTAATGGTAAATTAGTTTCAGGATCCCACAAAAAATATTCCTGTTCAAAACCAAACCAAAAATCATCGTCATCATCGTCAATGGTAGCTCTACCGTTTGAATTATGTGCGCTTCCATCAGCATTAAGGACTTCTGTCATAACAAGAAACGCATTTTTTCTAACTGGATCTGGGTGCAATGCAACTGGTTTTAAAAGGCAATCTGATGAACCCCCTTCCGCTTGTTGAGTTGAACTCCCATCAAATGACCACATTGGACAGTCTTTCAATTTACCTCCAAAATTTTCAACTATTTTTGTCTTACTTCTAAGATTAGCAGTAGGTTTATAACCATCTAACCATATATACTCTAATTTTGTTTTGCTCATGATTCTATAAATTTATCAAAAATAAAATTTTATACTACCCCCCCATAAAAGAATAGCTCAAAGAAATTAACAATCATTAATTTTTATGAACACCCTATTTTTATATGGGTAAAATTTATTTTTTATCAATTTTTTTTGAAATGAATGAATAAAACTCAAAATTGCTAACTTTATTTACCAAATATAGATTCCTCACAAAATGGAAACCTTGAGAAAACAAATCCTAAAAAAATTATCTGAATCACCAAAAGTATTTGAAAAAAGAAAAGGTGTTCCCTTAGAATATGCTTCTAATGTTTTTAATAATAAACAACTTCAAAAGTTTATTAGTGAAAAAGCCTTTGATCAAATGCAACTTTGTATTGAAAAGGGTAATCAAATAAATCCTTTGCTTGCAGACCAGATTGCCTCAGGAATGAAAGCTTGGGCTGTTTCAAAAGGTGTAACTCATTATACTCATTGGTTTCAACCATTATCTGGAACTACAGCTGAAAAGCATGAATCATTTTTTGATTTAAATGTTTTAGGAGATCAGATTGAAAAATTTGACGGGGATCAATTAGTGCAACAAATTCCTAATGCATCTAGCTTTCCTAGTGGAGGAATACGAAATACTTTTGAGGCGAGAGGATACACTGCATGGGATCCAAGTTCACCAGCTTTTCTTTTTGAAAATACACTTTGTATTCCAACTATTTTCGTTTCATACACAGGAGAGGCATTAGATTATAAAACCCCCTTTTTAAAATCTTTACAAAAACTAGACGATGCAGCAACAGAAATTTGTCAATATTTCGATAAAAACATAGATAAAGTTAACGCAACACTTGGCTGGGAACAGGAATATTTCTTAATTGACCGAAGCCTTGCTTTAACAAGACCTGATTTAATGATTACTGGAAGAACGCTTCTAGGACACGCACCATCAAAAGGTCAAGAATTAAATGATCATTATTTTGGTTCTATTCCAACGAGAGTGGGGGATTTTTTATCGGAACTTGAGCGAGAATGTTCTTTAGTTGGAATTCCAATAAAAACTAAACACAATGAAGTAGCACCAAGTCAATATGAGATTGCTCCTGTATTTGAAAATGCTAATCTAGCTGTAGACCATAACATACTTTTAATGGATCTAATGAATAAGGTAGCTTATAAATATAATTTTATAGTTCTATTTCATGAAAAACCCTTTGATAAAATTAATGGTTCAGGAAAACATACTAACTGGTCTTTAAATACTGATAGTGGAATAAATTTGCTTAGCCCGGGTAAAACCCCCATGAGTAATTTACAATTTCTTTCTTTTTTCATTAATACAATAGCGGGAGTTTTTAATCATAAAGATTTAATTAAAGCATCCACGGTTTCTTCCAGCAATGATTTAAGAATTGGTTTTAATGAAGCCCCATCACCAAATCTTTCAATTTTTATAGGTCAACATCTCATGCAAGTTTTAGATGACCTGGAGAATGTTTCTAAAGGTAAATTATCTCCTGAAGAAAAGACAGATTTAAAATTAAATGTTATTGGAAAAATTCCAGAAATCTTATTAGATAATACTGATCGTAATAGGACAGCTCCAATCGCTTTCACGGGAAATAAATTTGAATTTAGAACGGTTGGCTCAAAATCAAATTGTTCAAAATTAATAACCGTATTGAATGCTATAGTAACTGAACAATTAGTTCATTTTAAAACTGCTGTAGATAAGCTTATTGAAACTAAAAAAATGAAGAAGGATGATGCTATTTTTAATGTGCTAAGAGAAACTATATCTTATATAAAACCAGAGCTTTCGTTAGAAGAAAAAAAGATTGATCAAAACAATCTACAGCCTACCCCTAAAATTCTTCCAAGTTATGTTAGTTCTAAGTCTATAGACCTTTTTAAAAACCTAGAAATTTTTTCTGAAAGAGAATTAAATGCGAGATATCAAGTAGACTTAGAGGCCTTTATATCCAATATTCAAATTGAGTCGCGTACCCTAGGTGATATGGCAAGAAATCATGTCATTCCCACTGCGATTAGATATCAAAATGTACTTATCGAAAATATTCGAGGACTTAAAGATATTTATGCCAATTCTTATCATAAACTAGCAAGTGAGCAGTTAATTATTTTAGAACAAATTTCTAAATATATCGAGGAAATTAATGAGGGTGTTACTCTTATGATTAATGCAAGAAAAAAAGCAAATACAATTGCAGATTTTTATAAAAGAGCAATACAATATTCAGAAATAGTAAAACCTTTTCTTTCAGATATTCGTTATAAATGCGATAAGTTAGAACTTACTGTTGAAGATAATTTATGGCCTCTTGCAAAATATCGTGAGATGCTTTTTGTTCGTTAATAAGTATCATTCTTTTTACAAATCAACTTTATTCAAAATCTTTATTTTTGTATAAATAAAAATATGTCAGATAGATATCATAAAAGAGGAGTTTCTTCACAAAAAGAAGATGTTCATGAAGCAATAAAGAATATTGATAAAGGGCTTTATCCAAAGGCTTTTTGTAAAATAATACCCGATATCATAACTGGTAGTAGCGATCATGCTATAGTTATGCACGCAGATGGTGCAGGAACAAAATCCTCTTTAGCTTATATCTATTGGAAAGAAACAGGAGATCTTTCTGTTTGGAAAGGTATTGCTCAAGACGCATTAATCATGAATATTGATGATTTATTATGTGTTGGTGCAACACAAAATATATTACTCTCCTCAACAATTGGAAGGAATAAAAACCATATCCCTGGAGAAGTTATTGGGGCGATAATTGACGGTACTGAGGAACTCATAGAAAACCTAAATAAATGGGGTATATCTATTTTCAGTACGGGAGGTGAAACGGCTGATGTTGGAGATTTGGTAAGAAGCATTATTGTAGACTCAACAGTTACAGCGAGGTTAAATAAAAAAGATATTATTGACAATGCTAATATCCAAGCAGGAGATTTTATTGTTGGCCTTTCATCTTCTGGGCAAGCAACTTATGAAAAGGAATATAATGGAGGAATGGGTAGTAATGGACTAACTTCAGCTCGTCATGACATGTTTTCAAATGGTTTAGCAGCAAAATATCCAGAGAGTTTTGACCCTAATTTACCAAAAGATTTAGTCTATTCTGGCTCAAAACAGCTTACTGATATTTTGGATGGTGTTCCATTGAATTTAGGTAAGTTAGTGCTTTCTCCGACACGCACCTATGCACCTATAGTTAATAAAATTTTTCAGGTGATTGGTAGATCTAAAATTCACGGTATGATTCACTGCAGTGGAGGTGCACAGACTAAAATATTACACTTTATTGACAATCTTCATGTTATAAAAGATTCACTTTTTAATCCACCTCCTTTATTTGATTTAATCCAGAAAGAATCTGGTACTTCAACACGAGAAATGTATCAGGTTTTTAATATGGGACATCGAATGGAGTTTTATGTAGATGAAACAGTGGTGCAAGAGCTGATTTCAATATCTAAAAGTTTTAATGTTGATGCTCAAATTGTAGGAAGGGTAAAAGCTGCTTCAGAAAAAAAACTAACCCTTAAAACTGCCAATAAATCTTATGAATACCTTTAAAAAATTTGAAATTAACCCCTGTTTTTATCTAATAATATTAATTTTCTTTCCAATTTCAATTTTTTCACAAGATGACCTCTTTGGAATTCTTCGCGAAGATACTTTAGATATAAAAAAAGAATTATTACCAAAAAAAATGATCTTTACACAACGTTTACTTTGGGGAGAAAAAGGATTGATGAGAAAGACACAATTGTCACCCTTAGGTCTAGAGCAGCGTGAGAAAGAATTAAGGATAAGAAGGAAAATGCTCAAAACTCACCAAATTATTGGGTTTGTAACACTTGCTGGCTTTTTAGCACAGGGAATTATTGGAGTTCAATTGTATAATGGAAATTACTCGAATTACAAATTCCACAAGACAGTTGGAAACTTAACCTCTATTAGTTATTTCACTGGGGCAGGTTTGTCACTTTTCTCACCCCCTCCATTAATAAATAAAAAAACCAAAGGATTTAGCTCAGCAAAAGCTCACAGATTTTTAGCTACTATTCACTTTTCATCAATGGTTGCAACAAATGTATTTTCAAATAGAAATAGAAAATTACACAAATTATCAGCTTATACAGCTTTTGGGAGTTATGCTGCAGCAATTCTTGTTTTTAAATTTTGAACATATGTTTTTAAGAATAACCACGCTATTTGTTTTTTTTCAATTCATCGGCTTTTCTCAAGAAGTTAGATTAAATATTGAAAATGATTTATCATTCATAGAATATGCAGGAAAGCATTTGTTGCATGATTGGGAGGGTATTAATCAAAAAATCAAGGGAATTGTTCTTGCAGACAAATCTTCCCGGAAGTTTAATAAAATTGCTCTTTTAGCAAATGTTAGGGATTTTGATAGTAATAATTCTGGCAGAGATTCACATTCTTTAGAGGTCCTAGAAGCACTTCGATATCCAGAAGTAAAATTTTATTCAGAAAAAATAGTTTATGATTTAGATACAATCTCATTTGCAGGTTCACTTGAATTTCATGGAGTAACAATAGATAAAACTATATCAGCTAAAGTGATTGAAAGATCAAATCAATTGGAACTTACAGGTGAATTTCAATTAATTCCTTCTGATTTTGGGGTTGTTTTACCTTCTTTTATGACAGTAAAAATGAAAGATCTTTTAGATTTTACTTTTCGAATTGTCATTATTAAATAAGAGGCATAATCCCTTTACAATTTGTAAATTTGTTCACTTATGTTAGAAAAACTTCAAATAATCCAACAACGCTTTGATGAAGTTTCAGATTTAATCATTCAACCTGAGGTTATCTCTGATCAAAAACGCTACATACAACTTAATAAAGAGTATAAGGATCTTTCAGTATTAATGGAAAGAATCAAGACATATAGAATATTAATATCCAATCTTGAGGAAGCTGAACAGATTTTAAAAGTGGAAAGTGACGAAGAAATGATTGCTATGGCAAAGATGGAAATGGATGACGCCAAAGAAAGTATTAATAAATTAGAAGATGAAATCAAATTTCTGTTAATTCCCAAAGATCCCGAAGATTCAAAAAATGTAGTTATTGAAATTCGTGCTGGAACAGGGGGAGATGAAGCAAGCATATTTGCTGGTGACTTATACAGAATGTATACAAAATACTCTCAATCTCAGAACTGGAGAGTTAGTTTTGTAGATTCAAGTGAGGGGACTGCTGGGGGTTTTAAAGAAATTATTTTTGAAGTGTCTGGAGAAGATGTGTACGGAACTATGAAATACGAATCTGGGGTTCACCGTGTACAACGCGTTCCCCAAACTGAAACCCAAGGTAGGGTTCATACATCTGCAGCTACTGTAATGGTTTTACCTGAAGCAGAAGAATTTGATATTGAAATTGATATGAATGAGATTCGAATTGATTATTTCTGTTCTTCAGGACCAGGAGGGCAATCGGTTAATACAACTTATTCAGCTGTTCGATTAACTCATGAACCAACAGGTATCGTAGCCCAGTGTCAAGATCAAAAATCGCAGCATAAAAATAAGGACAAAGCCCTAAAAGTATTAAGGTCAAGACTATATGAACTTGAATTATCAAAAAAATTAGCCTCTGATTCTGAGAAACGTAATTCACTTGTTTCTTCAGGAGATCGTTCAGCAAAAATTAGAACTTACAATTATTCTCAAGGAAGGGTAACTGATCACAGGATTGGATTAACTCTTTATGACCTCCCTAACATCATCAACGGTGATATTCAAAAATTGATAGATGAACTGCAATTACATCAAAATACAGAGAAACTCAAAGAAGCTGATGAAATAATATGACACGTGAGAAACTTTTTGAACAAATTCAGACTAAAAAGTCTTTTCTATGTGTTGGGCTTGATATTGATATAGAAAAAATCCCTTCTCATCTTAGAAACCTAGAGGACCCAATATTTGCTTTTGCAAAAGAAATTATTGACGCCACACACTCCTATGTAGTAGCATATAAACCTAATTTAGCTTTTTTCGAATTTTATGGCGTTCAAGGATTAATCTCATTTGGTAAGATTATTAGGTATCTTAACCAGAATTATCAAGATCATTTCATTATTGCTGATGCAAAACGGTCTGATATAGGAAATACTTCTTCACGCTATGCTAAAGCCTTTTTTGAAACCTATAATGTAGATGCAGTTACTGTAGCGCCATATATGGGTAGGGATGCTATAGAGCCTTTTTTAGCTTTTGAGAATAAATATGCTATTTTACTGACATTGACCTCAAACCCGGGAGCTTTTGATTTTCAGTTTAGCGAGTCAGATGGTCAAAAATTATATGAAAAAGTTCTTAAGACAAGTCAAGATTGGAATGGTTCAGAGAGGCTTATGTACGTCGTTGGTGCTACCAAAGCAACTTTCATAGCTTCCATCAGAAAAATTATACCAAATGCTTTTTTGTTAGTTCCAGGTATAGGTTCACAAGGAGGAAGTTTAGATGCTGTATCTAAAGCCGGAATGAATCATCAATGTGGTCTTTTGGTCAACTCCTCAAGGGGTATTATTTACAAGTCAAAAAATTCAGATTTTGCAGAGGCAGCCATGACAGAAGCTAAAAATATTCAAGAAGAAATGGCTATATATTTATCTCAAAAGGGTTTGATATAGTGTTACATAGTACTTTCTATAAAGCTGAAAATAATTCTAAAAAATGGATAACCTTTATCCACGGTGCAGGAGGAAATTCATCTATTTGGTATAATCAAGTACGCTTTTTTAAAGCCTATTTTAATATTATGTTGATCGATCTTAGAGGACATGGAAAATCTAAAAGTCCCTCAGAAGAATTAATTTATTCATTCGATTTAATTATTGATGATTTGATAGAGGTACTAAACTATCGAAAAATCCTAAAATCACATTTTGTAGGGATTTCCTTAGGGAGTATTTTAATTCAAAAAATGATACAAACACATTCGAATCGTATTGAAAAAATAGGTCTTGGAGGGGCAATTCTCAATCTAAACTTTCAGTCAAGAATGCTTATGTTTTTTGGGAAGCTTTCGCAAAGTACACTTCCTTTTATCTGGATTTATACATTTTTCGCCTATGTAATAATGCCCTACAGAAATCACAGAAAATCGAGGGAATTATTTATTCGAGAAGCGAAGAAGCTTTCTGAAAATGAATTTAGAAAATGGTATAAATTAACGGCTAAATTACTTCCCTTGCTGGAAAGTGTAAGAAATCAAGAAGTTAAAATTCCAACTCTTTACATTATGGGTAGCCAGGATTATATGTTTTTGCCTTTTGTTAAGAAAATCGTAAAAATTCATAAGTATTCAAAACTGCTCAAATTGAAGAAATCTGGTCATGTTGTTAATATTGATCAACCTGAACGATTTAATGATGAGCTATTGAGCTTTTTCTTATCAAAAAATTAGTTAAAAACAATTGTTTTATTATTGTAGGTCATTATTTTCCGCTCGCAGTGCAGTTTTAGGGCTCTTAGCAAAACAATTCTTTCTAAATCCTGTCCTTTTGAAATAAAATCTTTTACTTCATGTCCATGAGATACACGAATGATATCTTGTTCTATTATGGGACCGGCGTCTAATTCCTCAGTTATGTAATGACTTGTAGCACCAATAATTTTAACTCCTCTATTAAATGCTGAGTGATATGGTTTTGCTCCAGGAAATGCCGGTAAGAAGGAGTGATGTATGTTTATAATTTTTGAAGGGTAAATATCAATAATTCGAGATGAAACAATCTGCATATACCGGGCTAATACAATGCAATCAACACTATACTTTTTCAATAAATCTAATTGTTTTTCCTCTGCTTCTTTTTTATTGTTTTTGTAGATTGGAATATAATAAAATGGAATATCAAACTGTTTTGCAATTTGCTCTAAATCTTTATGATTACTAATAATGAAAGGAATGGTGCAAGAGAGTTTTCCAGAACTTTGTTGAGCTAATATATCATATAGACAATGATCATATTTAGACACAAATACTGCCATTTTAGGCAAAATATCAACTAAATAAAAGCTGCACGACATTTTAAAAAGACTTCCTAGATCATTTTCAAAACTACTTTTAAATTTCTCAAAATTAGATAAATCATAATTTCCTTCGACTTCAATACGCATAAAGAAGGCCTCCTGTATACGGTCTACGTATTGATCAATGTAGACAATATTCCCATTTCGTTCGTGAATAAAACTAGTAACTGAGGCAATTATTCCTTTTCTGTCAGGACAATGCATAAGTAAAATAAGGCGTTTCATTTTTTTGTTTTGCCAAATCTACTATAGTTTTTAACACTAAAAGCTTTTTTTAGTAATATGTTTGGGTGCACAAAAAACCTCCTGAGAATAGTCAGGAGGTTCAAAAAGTATTCTTTATTGATTACTGTTAAATCCTTAGGTCCTAATGTTGATTTAAACGAAAATCAGAATAAGCATCCATTCCATGTTCCGATAAATCTAGTCCTTTGAGTTCTTCTTCTTCTTCTACCCTAAGACCAATTGTTTTCTTGATAATAAATAGAATAATAAGAGCGGAAATGCATGAAAATAATCCAACGATTCCAACCCCTATTAATTGAATTATGAATTGATCTATACTTGCCATAGCACCAAAAACACCTACAGCTAGTGTACCCCATATACCACATATAAGGTGAA
>JAQWNZ010000018.1 GCA_029246125.1 Flavobacteriaceae bacterium | reverse complement strand
TCCAGGTGTAGTTTGAGCATAGGTAGATGTCTGGTAAATAGGAGGCATTACGGCACCATAAGCTTTATCAGGAGCTTGCCCCCCATGAATGGTTTTACTGTTAAAATGCAACTTATTTTTCATCTTATGCTTTGTTTTTTGAAGTAAAGGTATTTGATTTTGAACAAAACCTTAGTTTTTCAATAAAATGATTTTTCTTTGCAACTCAAAACTGTATTATGCGCACGTTTTTTTATTTAAGCAGTTGTGACAACTGTAAGCGAATAATGAAAACACTTAATTTAGATAGCACTATCGAGCAAATTGATATTAAAAAAAATCCACTTAATGAATATCAACTGGATGAGTTATTTAGGCTCTCAAAAAATTATGAGGCACTTTTCAGTAAACGTGCGCAGCTATATAAGCAAAGAGGGTTAAAAGATAAAGCCTTAAATGAAAAGGATTACCGTATGCTTATTTTGGAACACTACACATTTTTAAAACGACCTATCTTAGTTTATGACCAAAGGATTTACATCGGCAATAGTTCAAATGTAGTTGAAGCATCAAAAGTCTTTTTGGATGAACAATAGAATTTTAGCTCTTTTGGCAGCATTTAGTGCCACAACTATCTATGGATTAAATCATACAATAGCAAAAGTCATAATGCCCCATTATATTGGAGCGTTTGGTTTTATTATGTTACGTGTTGTGGGGGCAGCCATTTTATTTTGGATGCTCAGCCTTTTTATACCTAACGAAAAAATTGAACGGAAAGATTATTATCGAATCTTTTTCGGGGCGCTGTTAGGTATGTGTATTAATATGTTAATGTTTTTTAAAGGACTCCAACTATCTACTCCTATAAACAGTGGTGTCATTGTTACATTAACACCAATTATCATTCTAATTTTATCTGCTTTTTTTCTCAAAGAGAAGCTAACAAAAATGAAGCTTCTGGGAATTATAATAGGATTCTCAGGGGCATTACTGTTGATTTTATCTGGAAATACTTCTCAAGTAGTTAATGCACCCAACGTAACTCTTGGAAACTCAATGATGCTGATCAATTCCATTTGTTACGGCTCATATCTTGTAATTGTTAAGCCCCTAACAAAAAAATATAATATAATCACCTTGATGAAATGGATGTTTTTACTTGGCATTTTTATGACCTCCCCAATAACATATTCTGAGTTTAGCGAGGTGTCATGGAATATTCTACCTTTCGAAGCGATTTGGCGAATGGCATTTGTAATAATAGGGACAACTTTTTTGACTTATTTATTTAATGTTTACGCTCTTAAAACTTTATCCGCAACTACTATTGGAGCTTTTACCTATTTACAACCTTTAATCACTATTCTTTATGCCGTAATTACTGGAAACGATATTTTAGATGGAATTAAAATAAGTGCGTGTTTACTGGTATTTTTTGGAGTTTATTTAGTTTCAAAAAAGGTGAAAACTGAAAATTTAACATAGCTAAAATTTTAGATTTATGTTATTGCCTTGAAAAATATAATATATTTAATTATAGGTTTTTTGGTATACGTCCATGCGCTCTTGTATCAGCAGCTGTTAATTTTTTGAAATCTTTAGTCTTGTTTGATGATGTAAATTCGGAAATGATGTTTTCGGGTATGGAACTTAATTTTCTTGTTTTAAGGTTTAACCAAGCACCCATCATTTCACAACGAGCAACATTTTGACCTTCGTTATTGAAAAAATTGTGCTCAAAAGAAAAAAAAGTACCTTCCTCACTAATCCCTGCCAATTCGAACGAAACACGAATTTTATCATCGGGCATAACCTCTTTAAAATAAAATAGCTGTTCGTTAAAGACTATTGGACCAATTGAATATTTTTGAAGATCTTTATGAGATAATCCAATGTGGTTTAAAAATGCCATTCGCGTTTCACTAGCATAGCTTAAATAGGTAATGTTTGCTAGGTGCCTATTGGCGTCCAAATCATTCCATCTTACTTCAAATTCTTTTATAAACATCTTACTATTTTTATTAAGTTATAATTTCAACAAAACTAGAAAAAGTATCACATTTTAATTATTAATGGTTGAAGTATTTGTGACGTATGCATTATAGCTTCACAATTTTTTTTAAAAAAAAATTGTTTCTATTTTCGAAGAATATTAACTGTAATATTATTTTTGAAAAAAAAATATGAAAAATTATCTTTTTACATGTCTAATCGCAGTTTTATTAATTGGCTGCGCAGAATCAAAATCTAGTTTAAAAAAATCAGAAAATTCAAAAACTGAAAAAAAATCTAAGGAAAATTTCGAAACAGAATTAGTTTTAAATTCCGATGATACTATGAGGTTTGATAAAAACATGTTACTAGTCCAAGCCGGAAAAAAAATTACGCTTACTCTTAATCATAATGGCAAGTTTGACAAATCAGTTATGGGTCATAATTTTGTTTTGTTAAAAGAGGGTGTCGAGGTAAGTTCTTTTGCGCAAAGGGCAGCATCTGCAAGAGATTCAGAATATATTCCTGAAGGTGATGATGTGATAGTACATACAAAAATGTTAGGTGGTGGAGAAAGTGATAAAATATCGTTTATAGCTCCAAATAAAGGATTTTACACCTTTATATGCTCTTTCCCGGGACACTGGGGTTTGATGAAAGGAAAACTTATTGTAAAATGATTTTCAATTTTAAAGAGACCAGGATTTTCCACCTGTGGTTTCCATTAAATCTACACACCCTTTTTGTTCTCCAGGAACTGGAGCATAGGCAAGCACTTTTTCGCCAATAAATTCATTGGTTTTAAAGGCGCTTACAGTAAGACTTCTTAAGTCTTTTGCAAATGATTCTGCTTCCTTTTCTACCTCTGAAATTTCACTCCCTGGTTTGAGAAGTTTTGAAAGAACAGCATCCCAGTCTGAGACGCTCATCTGGTCTATATTTTTTTCAGAAATTTCAGAACTCACAGATAAAAAGGATTTTAATTTCGAAGAAAATTCATCCTGTCTTTTTTTGTCCCATACAGCTGCTATATAACTATCTGTGAATTCAGGTAGTTTCAATTCAATTGCACCAGGAATATCACTAGATGGAATAATTAATTCCATAAGTTGAGAAATTTTGTCAAAATCTCCTGAATTAAAATAAACAGTATTGTAAGTTGATCCTGATTGACAACTTTGAAATAAACTCACAACTGAAGGAGTTACTACTATGGCTCCAACTCCAGATCCAATATTTTTTAATGCCTTTCTTCTATTCATTTCTCTAAATTTTACTTTAAGTTCATCTTTTTTAATTCTTTAAAAGCGTGGTCTGCTGCCCTCGCAGTCATTGCCATATAGGTCAAAGAAGGGTTAACATTACTTGCGGATGTCATAGCTGACCCATCAGTTACATATAAATTAGGAACACCATGTATTTGATTATTAGAATTTAGGACAGAAGTTTTAGGATCTCTTCCCATTCTCGCGGTTCCCATCTCATGAATACCTAAACCAAATCCATAGACATTATCATATTCATTTATATTTTTAAACCCAGCATTTTCAAGCATTTCTGCAGCCTGATTTTGCATGTCTTTTCTCATGTTAATTTCATTTTCCTTAATTGTTGCATCAAAAGTTACTGTTGGAAGTCCCCATTGATCAAGTTTTTCATAATCTAATGTCATTCTATTGTCTTCATAGGGTAATATTTCTCCAAATCCTCCTAATCCAATTCTCCAATCACCAGGACTCATGATAGCTTCTTTGAAACCAGCCCCATAAGACATTTCAGCAATATGATCTGACCAGCTTGATCTACCGCCACCACCCTGATAACCATAGCCTCTTAAAAAGTTAACATTATTTGTATCTCCTCCAATATTTCTAAATCTTGGAATATAAATACCATTATTTCGTCTTCCTGTAAAATAATTTTCTTTGAAGTCATCAGAAGTGGCTTCAGCACCTACGCCTAGATGATGATCCATTATATTTCTCCCAAGTTGGTCAGAAGCATTCCCAATACCATTGGGAAAAGCCTCAGATTTTGACTGCATTAAAATGGATGTTGATGGAACAGTGGATGCGCAAAGAAAAATTACCTTTGCATTGAATTCAAAAACTTCTTTAGTTTCGGCATCTATTAAACGAACCCCCGTTGCTCTTTTTTTGTCAGCATCATAAATCACTTCATGAACAATAGAATTTGGCCTAAGAGTCATGTTCCCTGTTGCTTCAGCTGCAGGCAATGTTGAGGAATTGCTACTAAAATAAGCCCCATAAGGACATCCTCTTCTACATCTCGATCTATATTGGCAATTTACTCTTCCTAGACCTGGTTTTGTTCCCTCTGTAATTATAGCAGTTCTTCCGATCGTTAAAATCCGATCATCATAAGTTTTTTTAATTGATGACTTTAGTTGAGTTTCCACGCAATTTAACTCCATTGGTTTGAGATAGTTACCGTCTGGAAATTGGGGGAGACCAACATTCTGTCCACTTACACCTATATAGCCTTCAACATAGTTATACCAAGGCGCCATGTCTTTATATCTTATTGGCCAGTCAACTGATATGCCGTCTTTTAAGTTAGCTTCAAAATCAAAATCTGTTAGTCGATAGCTTTGTCTTCCCCATGTCAATGATCTTCCTCCTACATGGTAACCTCTACACCAATCAAATCTATTTGTTTCATTATACGGGTGCTTTAGATCGTTTACAAAAAAATGTTTGCTAGATTCCATTGTAGTGTATCCTGTTCTACTTTGTTTGGCTTGAACTTTTTGTGTTTCTTGTGTAATTACATCTCCAGTTTTGTAGTCCCATGGGTCATCATTCATAGTAGGGTAATCCTCAATATGTTTAACCATTCGACCACGTTCAAGGACTAAAGTTTTAAGTCCTTTTTCTGTGAGTTCCTTTGCAGCCCATCCACCACTTATACCTGTTCCAACTACAATAGCGTCGTAATTTGTTTTCATTAATTATATTTTAAAGTTCAATAGCTTTGAAATCAAATATAATTATTTTTGAATTGAATTCTAATAATTTAAATATATTTAGGCTTTGCAATTGTGAGTTCTAGTTAATATTACCAAAAAGATCATGTAACTAGATATTATCAGGCATAAGTAAACTACAACAAACCAAAAAAATCTTTTAACATGAAATCATTTACATTATCACTGATTACCCTTACATTATTAATTTCTTGTCAAAATCAAAAACCCTCTAGTCAAGAAGCTGAATCATTTTTTAAACTCTCTTTAGCTCAATGGTCTTTCCATAAAAGTATTAAATACAATAATCTATCTCCTTATGAATTTGCAAGGCTAGCAAATGAATTAGGTTTTGAGGGCTTAGAATATGTAAATACTCTATATCCAGATGTTACAAAAAGTGATGACAAAACCAGTGCTATTAATGCTTTTATTGAAAAAAATAACTCCCTCGCGGCAAAATATAAAATGAAAAATGTTTTAATTATGGTTGACGAAGAGGGGGATCTTTCTACTTCAAACAAAAACGAACGTTTGGAAGCGATCGAAAATCATAAATTATGGATTAATGCTGCACATAAGATGGGATGTGGAGCAATTCGTTTAAATCTTCATGGTGAAGAAAATGAAGAATTATGGATAAAAAATTCAATAGCTAGCCTTGAAATGCTTTCTGAGTTCGCAAAGCCATTAAATGTGAATATAATTGTGGAAAACCATGGAGGAAACTCATCAAATGCAAGCCTTTTAATGAAAGTAATCGATCAAGTTAGTTTTGATAATTGTGGAACACTTCCTGACTTTGGTAATTTTTGTTTAAGTAAAAATTGGGGTTCTCTTAAAGAGAACAAATGTGATAACCCTTATGATCCTTATATGGGAGTTAGCGAAATGATGCCAAAAGCTTTTGGTGTAAGTGCCAAGGCATATGATTTTGATGCTAGTGGGAATGAAACTATACTAGACTACGAAAAACTCCTTTCCATTGTTAAAAAAGCCGGTTACAATGGATTTATTGGAGTTGAATATGAGGGGGATCATTTGTCTGAGGAAGAAGGAATTATTGCAACTAAAAAATTAATTGAAAAAATCTCAAGCATAATATAACGATGAAGTTAATAACAAGGCTTCAACTCTCTTTTTTATTTTTTCTGCAATTTTTTATTTGGGGAGGATGGTTTGTTACAATGGGAACTTTTCTTTCACAAAGTTTCGGTGCAAGTGGAAGTCAATTGGCAATGGCTTATGAAACACAATCAATAGGTGCTATAATCGCACCCTTTATCATTGGTCTAATTGCAGACCGTTATTTCGCAGCACAAAAGATTCTAGGAATACTTCACTTACTTGGAGCAGGGCTTCTATTTCTTGCTGGTGAGTCAAATAGTTTTGGAAACTTTTATCCGTATATTTTTATTTATATGCTATTGTATATGCCAACCTTGGCCTTGGTAAATTCAGTTGCATTTGGACAGATGAAAAATCCTTCAAAAGAATTTGCAGCTATACGAGTACTAGGAAGTATAGGATGGATTATAGCTGGTCTTTCCATTGGATATTTATCATGGGAAAATACACAGCTTTTAAAGTATACATTTTATATGACCTCAGCTGCATCTCTACTACTAGGTGTTTTTAGCTTTTCTCTTCCAAATACACCCCCTAAAATAAATATTGGCGAAAAAATAAGTTTCAAAGAAATCTTAGGCTTTGATGCATTGGCCTTACTGAAAAATAGAAGCTATTTGATTTTCTTTATTTCCTCGATATTAGTTTGTATTCCCTTAGCTTTTTATTATCAACACGCTAATCAATTTTTAAACGAAGTAGGTATCCAGGCTGCAGCTTCTAAAATGGTGCTCGGACAAATTTCTGAAGTTTTATTTTTGCTGCTTCTGCCGATTTTTCTAAATCGATATGGAATTAAAAAAGTACTTATTATAGGTGTTCTAGCATGGGGAATTCGCTATTTACTATTTGCATATGGTAATGCAGGAGAAAATACATGGATGCTTTTATTTGGAATTATCTTACATGGAATTTGTTATGATTTTTTCTTTGTTTCTGGACAAATCTATACAGATTTTAAAGCTGGTGAAAAATATAAAAGTTCTGCACAAGGTCTTATAACACTTGCCACATATGGATTAGGAATGTTAATTGGTTTTCGATTTGCAGGATGGCTTACAGATCAATATGTGAGTGAGGGTGGACATTTTTGGAAAGAAATTTGGATTCAACCGGCTATTTTTTCTTTTGTTATTTTAATCTTATTTTTAATTTCTTTTAAAAGTGAAACCATCAAAATAAAATCAACATGAGTAAAATTAGATTAGGTGTTTTGGGAGGTGGAGGAGATTCTTTGATTGGAGTTCTTCACCGTGTAGCGTCAAGCATGTATGACAGATATGAAATAGTGGGAGGTGTATTCAACCCTGTACATGAAGAAAATATTGAATTTGCCAAACAGATTGGTGTTAATACTGATAGAGTATACGAAGACTTTGATACGCTAATTGCAGAGGAAATTAGAAAACCTAAAGACGAGCGCATTGAAGTAGTTTCTGTGCTTACTCCAAATTTTTTGCACTTTCCAATGGCAAAGAAACTTCTTGAAAATGGTTTTCATGTTATATGTGAGAAACCGCTAACTACTTCCCATAATGAGGCTAAAGAATTAGAAGCTCTTCAAAAAAAACATAAAGCTATTTTCGCAGTAACTTATACATATACTGGATATCCAATGGTTCGCCATATGAAGCATATGATTGCTCAAGGGGAGTTAGGAAAAATCCAAAAAATAGACATTCAGTATTATCAAGGTTGGATTAACCCAGTGATTCACGATCCTGAAGTACGTAAAAAAGTTTGGCGTTTAGATCCTAAAAAGGCTGGAATTAGCTCATGCATTGGAGATATTGGAACACACGCATTTCAAATGACTGAATATTTAACTGGTATGGAAGTAAAGTATATACTTTCGGATTTGAATACTCTTTATGAAGACAACTCATTAGATTTAGATGGAACTGTATTAGTACGTTTTTCTGATACATTTAAAGGGATAATTAGAGCTAGTCAAATTGCAACAGGAGAAGAAAACGGACTTACAGTGGCTATTTATGGACAAAAAGGGGCATATAGGTGGGAGCAGGAAAATCCAAACTATCTATATCATCTAAAAGACGATGAGCCTCGAAGAGTAATTAAGCCAGGAAATGCATACACTTCAGATGTTTCTCTTGACGGCACTAAACTTCCTGGAGGTCATCCAGAAGGAATCTTTGATGCAATGGGAAATATATACAAAGGAGTTGCAAAAGCACTACGGAATGAAAAATCATTTGAAGGAGAGTATCCAAATATGAACGACGGAGTTCGAGGGATGCTCTTCATTGAAAAAGTTGTTGAATCTCACAAAAAAGGAAACATATGGCTCAGCCTGGACAATCAATGAAAACTATAAAAGGACCTGCTGTATTTCTTGCACAGTTTGTAGATAGTAAAGCTCCTTTCAATTCCCTTGAAGGAATATGTAAATGGGCAGCTGATTTGGGTTATAAAGGAATTCAAATCCCAACATGGGAAAGTTTTTTAATTGACCTTGATAAGGCTTCAGAAAGTCAAACTTATTGCGATGAACTCAAAGGCAAAATTAATTCGTATGGATTAGAAATTACTGAACTTTCTACCCACCTCCAGGGCCAATTGGTCGCGGTACATTCTGCATATGACCTCATGTTTGATAGTTTTGCTCCTGAAAAACTAAGAAATAACCCAAAAGCACGGACTGCTTGGGCTGTTGAAACAATGAAAAAAGCGGCTATTGCAAGTAAACATTTGGGACTTAAAACTCATGCCACTTTTTCTGGTGCACTACTCTGGCATACCTGGCATCCATGGCCTCAAAGGCCTGCAGGATTGGTAGAGTTAGGCTTCAAGGAATTGGCATCAAGATGGAAACCCATACTCGATGTTTTTGATGATAATGGAGTGGATATATGTTATGAAATTCATCCTGGAGAAGATCTTCATGATGGTGTTACCTTTGAACGTTTTTTAAAAGCTACAGGAAATCATAAACGCGTTAATATACTGTATGATCCAAGTCATTTTGTTTTGCAACAGCTTGATTATATTGAATACATTGATCATTATCATGAATTTATCAAATCTTTTCATGTTAAGGATTCAGAATTTAACCCTAATGGGAAAAAAGGCGCTTTTGGTGGTTATGGTGATTGGATTGACCGTGCTGGAAGATATCGCTCTCCTGGAGATGGGCAAATTGACTTTAAAACGATTTTTACCAAACTTACAGAATATGGGTGTGATTTATGGGCAGTAATGGAATGGGAATGCTGTATCAAAAGCCCTCAGCAAGGAGCGAGAGAAGGGGCCTCATTTATTCAAAATCATATTATAGAAGCTACAAAGAAAACATTTGATGATTTTGCTGGGGTAAAATCTGATGAACAGTTTCTTAAAAATATACTTGACCTAAAATGAAAAAAATTATCCTCTTATTGCTCGGATTAGTATTTATTTCTAATGGTACTTCACCAATAGAAAATAAAAAAGACGAAGACTGGGAATCTCTTTTCGATGGCAAAACTCTTGACGGATGGCATCGATTTAACAGAAAGGGGGTCCCCTCAATATGGAAAGTTAATGACGGAAGGCTAACTTTTGACCCAGCCGATAGCCCAAAAGGTGATTATATTCACGATATTGTTACTGATAAATCCTATGAAAATTTTGAGCTTTCAATTGAATGGAACATTTCTGAAGGAGGGAATAGTGGTATCTTCTGGGCTGTTCAGGAAGGAGAATCTTATAACAAACCATACTCTACAGGGCCTGAAATTCAAGTTTTAGACAATGAGCGTCATCCAGATGCAATGGCTAATCCAAAGTTCCATCAGGCTGGAGCACTTTATGACCTAGTTCAGCCCACTAAGGATGTTTGTAAACCTGCTGGAGAGTGGAATCATGTTTTACTGAATATTGACCATAATAAAAACCAAGGAAGTGTTAGACTCAATGGAGTTAAAATCATTGAGTTCCCTTTAAGTGGACCAAAATGGAACAACCTGGTGTCCAATTCAAAGTTTAATGATGATTGTGATTTCAAATACTTTGGCAAATTCACCTCTGGTAAAATAGGACTTCAAGATCATGGTGACAAAGTATCTTTCAGAGATATCAAGATTAGGAAACTATAATAATTTCATTTTATGATAATGTCCATGACGGGTTACGGAAAAAAAGAAACCCAATTTGAGGATAAACGTATCAGTATAGAAATTCGTGCATTAAATAGTAAAAGTGCGGATATAAACTTACGAACTCCCTCTTATATCAGAGAACTCGACACAAAAATCCGTAAGCATCTTTCTACAGAAATGAATCGAGGAAAAATTGATTTAAGTATTCATGTAGAATTTAATGGCCAAAAAGTTCCTAATAAAATAAATACATCGGTTATCAACTCTTATATTGACCAATTGGAGTCTATTGGAGATAGCACAATAAGTGAAAGACTCGCAATTGCAATGCGACTTCCAGATACCCTTAAATCTGATAGAGAGATCCTCTCTGAACAAGAAAAGAATTTAATCTTTAAACTTTTAGACATCGTAATTGAAGACATTAAGTCTTATCGATTAGATGAAGGTGCTGAGCTTGAAAAAGATATGTTACTTCGTGTTGACTTGATTGAAAATCATTTAGAAGCAATCAAAAAAATTGATCCTGAACGAAATAATAAAATTGAGATGAAACTAAGGGATTCACTTGAAAATTTGAAAATTGAGATTGATGCGAATCGCTTTGAACAAGAATTAATTTTTTATCTCGAAAAATTTGATATTACAGAAGAAAAAGTCCGTCTTAAAAACCATCTAGATTATTACAGAAAAATAATGAAAAGTGATGTTCCAGTTGGTAAAAAGTTGGGATTTATTTCACAGGAAATAGGAAGAGAGATTAATACAATAGGTTCAAAAGCAAATCACGCTGAGCTTCAAAAAATTGTTGTTCAAATGAAAGATGAACTAGAAAAAATAAAAGAACAACTCTTAAATATTCTTTAATGTCTAATAATGGAAAGCTTATTGTATTTTCAGCACCCTCAGGTAGTGGTAAAACCACTTTAGTTCACCATTTACTTAATCAAACTTTGCCTCTTGGTTTTTCAATTTCAGCTACATCTAGGAGTCCTAGAGGTAAAGAAAGAGATGGAATAGATTATCATTTTTTGACAACTAAAGATTTTAAAAAAAAAATTAAAAAAGGTGAATTTTTGGAATTCGAGGAAGTTTATCACAATTTATATTACGGAACACTTATTTCGGAGTTAAACCGTATTTGGAGTGAAGGAAAACACATTTTATTTGATATTGATGTCAAAGGAGGTTTGAGTATCAAAAAAAAATATCCCTCAAATACCCTTTCTGTTTTTGTCAAGCCTCCTTCGATCAAGGTGCTAAAGCAAAGGCTTAATAATAGGGCAACAGACAGTGATAATAAAATTAAAGAACGTATCGAAAAAGCACAATCGGAAATGGCCTTAGCCTCAGAATTTGACTGTATTCTTGTCAATGATGATTTACAAACTGCAAAAAAAGAAGCACTCGATATCGTTGGTAACTTTCTAGAATCATAAGGGAATCCATATCTTTACATGGTGAAAAAGATAGGTCTTTATTTTGGATCTTTTAATCCTATCCATAATGGGCATATTGCCTTTGGAAATTTTTTTATCGAAAACACTGATTTACATGAGGTGATGTTTATTGTATCTCCACTAAATCCATTTAAAACTAATAAAGAACTTTTAGGGCAACAACATAGATTAAATATGGTTCAGAAGGCGTTATTAAAATTTCCAAAACTAATATGCTCTGATATAGAATTTTCACTCCCAAAACCAAACTACACAATTGAAACTCTTAATCATTTAATTAGTTGTCAAGCTAACGTTTCTTTCTCTCTTTTAATAGGAGAAGATAACTTAGTTAATTTCAATAAATGGAAAGAATACAAAAATATTTTGAAGCTTGTAGATTTATATGTTTATCCAAGGAAACATAGAAATAAAATCCCTAAACATCTACTAAAAAATTCTAAAATTAACCTTCTTGATGCTCCAAAATTAGATTTTGCCTCCTGTGACATCAGAAAAAAGTTAAAAAAGGGTGAGGTTATAAGATCTTCTGTACCTACTTCTACAATGGCGTATTTGGAAAAAAACAATATTTATAAATAATATTTTGATATGAATGTTAAAATTGGGCAATGAACAATGGTGCACTATAAAACTTATTATAAGTCTAATTTAATTTTTCTGTTAATAAATAGGTGATGTTATTGTCCTAGTAATCAAGTAAAAACTTCTCAAGTTTTTCTGTTAGTGCCCTCCTACTCCAATTTTCAATATTAGGGAAGTTATTTATAATCTGTCCTTTCCCCTCAATTATGTGTTTTATAAATTCCTTAATTTCAACAGCCTTAACAGCTTCTATCATTTTTGCTGCAGTTCCCTGCATAATAAACTTCCCAGCCTCTGAATCCGGATTTCCTATTGATAGAATTGGTTTTTTTGTAGCAATATATTCTAAAATTTTTCCTGATATCATGTCATTTTGAGCTCTGCTAAAAATAAAATTCAAAAGTAAATCTGCACTTTTCATAAGCTCTATTGCTTTGTAATGGGATATGTATCCATGTTCTACGATCCTCACCTTTTTAAGTTTTTCCTTGAATTCGGTTAGGATTTCAGATTGGATTTGTCCTGCAAATGAAATACAAATTGAATGTTCATCCTGAAGCTCCTCTAATACGCTTAAAAAGCCTTTATATTCTTGATTTTTTGTTAGTAACCCTGTAAATACAACATGAAATTCAGGGAATGTTTGACCTGTGACAGTATTCATCAATTCTGTATCGTATCCATTTGGAATTATTAGGAAATTTTGGTTAGGAGCAATATTTTTTAAATACCTATGGAGCCCCCCTGCTAGGGTTGTAATTACAGCATCTGACTTCAAAATTATTTTTTGTTCTTGCTTTTTATCATTTTTTATAGCCCAAGAGGTTCTATACAATTGTTTATTATAAAAAACTGTAACCCAAGGATCTCTCAAGTCAACAAACCATTTAAGACCAAATTTGTGTTGTAATTGAGCGCCTACCCAATGAGAAGAATGAGGAGGACCAGTGGTCACAACTTTATCAATCCCAAAATCTTTTATTAGTTTTTGTGCCGCATTTAAGGCAAATGGACGCCAACCTTTTCTTGCGTCTGGGATAAAAAAATTCCCGCGAATAAAAGCCGTTAATTTCCCAAATACTGTTTTTGTGGTCACTGACCCTTGAGGTATTCCAGCATATGATGACCCTGAATTTAGTCTAGAATACCATTTTAATGGCTCTATTGTTTTAGTACGAATAGTTGGTATATCATTTACCTCTGAGAGTAGGCTCTGATCCAGAACTGAATATGAAGCGCTATTTTCATCCACTGTCAAGACATATGGTTCCCATCCGAAGGCTTTTAAATACTTTGCAAAATACATCCACCTTTGAACCCCAGAGCCTCCAGAAGGTGGCCAGTAATAAGATATTATAAGAATTTTTTTTGCTTTAAATTTCACGTTTATTTTTTGCCTTCCATAAAGGTACGGAAGAACATGCCTCTCCGTAAAATAAACTTTTAGCAACAGGCTGTAATCGCAGAATCAATTGAATATATGCATTCTCAGGAATTACAGAGTCAGAACAACCCTTAATCATCAAAGGCTTGTCTTTAAAAAGAGAAAGGTCAAGATCAGCTATAACTTTAGAAAACAAATGACTTTCTAAGTCCTCTAAGGTTCCCATTACAATTTCTTTTGCAAAGGGCTCTAAATAACTTGTAACTAATAGCGCTGACCATGCTGGGAGTATTGCCCCTGTTGAACAGTAAATTGCAATGTGGTGGTCTTGATATCGAAACCAATCTTCTTGCTTCAATGCTTCTCGAAAAGATTTTTCTCTTAAAATGATTCCTTCTTCTAACCATTCAGCTAAATCAACTATCGATCTTTGCCCTTCAGGAATCCATTCCTCTAAATCAATGTTAATTAAGGGGCTTTTCGAAACTTTATTGACAATAGAATCATCCATAGTTAAAGCATTCCTAATTCAAGTTTAGCTTCCTCACTCATAAGATCTTTAGACCAAGGTGGGTCAAAGGTCATTTCTACTTCAGCACTTTTTACTTCATCCAACGATTTTACTTTTTCTTCAACTTCCATGGGAAGTGATTCAGCTACAGGACAATTTGGAGTAGTTAAAGTCATCAAAATCTTGACTTCCATATCCTCATTTACAAACACGTCATAAATCAATCCAAGCTCATAAATATCAACAGGAATTTCGGGATCATAAATAGTTTTTAAAACATTAAGGATTTTTTCGCCTAAAGCCTCGGTATCTGGTGTTTCTGCCATTATTTCTAATTTAGTTGAGTTTGATAAGCCACTGCATACATTTTAATCTGTTTTATCATAGATACCAAACCATTTGCACGTGTGGGGGATAAATGTTCTTTTAATCCAATTTGGTCAATAAAGTTTGTGTTTGAATTCAAGATTGCTTTCGGGTGTTGGTTTGAAAAAACACGTATTAAGATCGCGATAATCCCTTTGGTAATTATAGCATCACTATCAGCTGTAAATACTAATTGGTCCTTTTCCAAGGCAGCATGAATCCAAACCTTACTTTGGCATCCCTTGATAATGTTATCCTCAGTTTTATGCTTCTTTGATATTAGAGGTAAGGATTTGCCTAATTCTATCATGTGTTCATAACGTTGCATCCAGTCTTCAAACAAAGAAAACTCTTCAATTACTTCTTTCTGTCTATCTTCGATCGTTTCCATATACCTAAAATTAAAAAATTATTGTAACATTTTCATGGCCTTGCGAAGTCCTTCTACAAGACGATCTACTTCTTCTTTTGTATTGTAAAAGGAAAAAGAAGCACGAATAGTTCCAGGGATCTCGAAGTAATCCATAATGGGTTGAGCACAGTGATGTCCTGTTCTCACGGCGATCCCCATTTGATCTAAAATACTTCCTATATCGTAAGGATGAATCCCTTCAATATTAAATGAAATAACCGCAGTTTTTTCTGGAGCTTCGCCGTAAATTTTTAATCCTGGTAGTTCTTTGAGAGCATTAGTAGCGTAGTCTAAAAGTTCTGCTTCATAAGCTGAGATAGCTTCAAAACCAATATCATTCATGTAATCTAAGGCCGCTCCAAAAGCAATCCCACCGGATATATTTGGTGTTCCAGCTTCAAATTTATGGGGAAGATCAGCGTAGGTTGTCTTTTCAAAAGTAACCGTTGCAATCATTTCCCCTCCTCCTTGGTAAGGCGGGAGTTTATTGAGTAGTGCCTCTTTCCCATAAAGCATTCCTACACCTGTTGGACCACAAAGTTTATGTGCAGAAGTTACGTAGTAATCAACGTCCAAAGACTGAAGATCGGCCTTGATGTGCGGGCATGCCTGAGCGCCATCAATTAAAACTTCTGCTTTAACATTATGTGCTTTAGCGATTATTTCCTTAATAGGATTTACTGTTCCAAGGGCATTAGAAACATGATTCACAAAAACTAACCTCGTTTTATTACCTAAAATTGAATCTAGAATATTAATATCCAATGTCCCCTTCTGAGTCATAGGAATGACTTTCAGTTCAGCTCCAGTCTTTTCACAAAGCATTTGCCAAGGAACTATGTTGGAATGATGCTCGAGAGCTGAGATGACCAATTCATCTCCTTTTTTCAACATGCTGGAATATCCCGATGCTATTAAATTAATACTCTCAGTAGTACCTGCTGTAAAAATAATTTCATGAGTGTGTGCTGCATTAAAATGCTGCTGAATTTTTTTTCGTGCACCTTCATAAGCTTCGGTCGCCTCTTGACTTAATTTATGAACACCTCTGTGAATATTTGAATTTAATCGGGTATAATAATCTGTTATAACATCGATGACTTGATTAGGTGTTTGTGAGGTTGCCGCATTGTCAAAATATATTAAAGGCTGGCCATTCACTTTTCGAGAAAGGATAGGAAAATCAGATCTAATTTTATTGATGTCAAACATTTAAAGTTCAAATCCAAGATTAACTCCTAGTTTTTTTGCAATTTGACCGTTGATCCGTTTCTTCAATGAAGGTAATTGTACAGTCT
>JAQWNZ010000001.1 GCA_029246125.1 Flavobacteriaceae bacterium | reverse complement strand
TCGTATTTTATCCTGCCAATTTTATCACCTTCATTTAATCCAACTTCAGGGATTTCATACATTTGAAAAGGTAGTGCAGCAAATCCATCAAGAGTTGTAAATGAATTAACTCCAGTCTCAAGGGTTATATCATTTAATTCTAATTTCCAATTATAATAATATGTTGTCTCTTTTGTCAAACTTGATACTGTAGAAGAGAAAACTTGAAGATTAAATGCTTCACTTCCTAAAAATGAGACTACATGAGTTGCACTAACAGAAGAGGTTGGAGAAGTGCCGTGAAAATACAGATTTAAGGAGCCGTTAAGCGTTTCTTTTACCCCTTTATTAATTTCAATAGCAAGAAGTGCTTTTGTAGATCTTATTTCAGTTGCAGTAAAGTCTTCATTAATTATAACTTGTTTCTGCTGAGAGAAACCATGAGTGTAGCATAATAAAAACAACAACAGGGTTATTAGCCTCAGTTTTGGAATAAAATTATGACTTAAAAACATATTTTATGGTTTCAAATTGCAATTTAAATAATAACTTTCGTTTTTCAAGGGAAAAGTAGTATTAAAGTGGTAGTTAAGCAATTGAGCCTCTAATAGTTAAACAAAAAAAAGCCCTCCGTTTAAATGGAAAGCTTCTCACTGGTTGAAAAAATCGAAAAACGATTTAACAACACACAACATCTTTAAAAGCGGTCTGGACGGGACTCGAACCCGCGACCCCATGCGTGACAGGCATGTATTCTAACCAACTGAACTACCAGACCTAAATAGCGTCTGCAAATATACGTTCCATTTTGTATTCGCCAAACAAATCCCACTAAAAAGAAAATGAAGTTAGAATACTAACTAAACTACTGCATCTAATGCTTCAGTATAGGCAGTTTTAGAAGAAACACCGACATGTCTTCCTACTAGCTCACCTTTATTGAAAACCAAAACTGTTGGTATGTTTCTTACGCCAAATTTCGCTGCAAATTCTTGATTTGCATCTACGTCAACTTTTCCTACAACTGCTTTACCGTCGTAATCTTGGCTAATTTCATCTATGATTGGTCCGACCATTCTACATGGGCCACACCATGCTGCCCAAAAGTCTACCATTACTGGTTTTTCTGATTTTAAAACAACTTCTTCGAAAGTTGAATCTGTGATCTCTAATGCCATAGTTATATTTTTTTTTAACTCCGCAAAGTTAAATAATAAATGACCTAACCATATGTTTTAAGATAAAATTTAATTATGTCGTTTTCAATTTTATTAATTGAGCTTATAGTGCCACTGCTCCTTATCTAAAAAATCAAGTAAACCCGAACTAATTTTCACTTTTTGCTTTTTACTGTTTAAAATTAGCTTTACTTTTTTGCTATTATCATAAACGTTAAAAAATAATAATTGATCTCCTTTGTAAGATTTCAAGTTTGCTTGTAAAGTGTCTACTTGTTTGTCTTTTAATTGAGAGATATCAACCTGAAGTGTAAGTTTTTTTGCATTCGATTCTATTGTATTTTGTAACATTTCAAAATTCAAAAACTGTATACGAGGCGCACCAACTTTTCCGGTTTCTCTGTTTATCCAGCCTTCTCTAACTGATAGGCGTATTCGAATAAACTGATTCACTACAAGGAAGTGTCTGTATTTTAAATAGTCTTCCCCAAAAATTCGAAACTCGTACTGATCTGTATAATCTTCCATGGTAAAGCGTGCCCAACCTTTCCCATTTCTACTCTCAAGGTGCTGAACATCATTGACTATTCCGCCCAAACTCAATTCTTTATTAATAAATGGTGATAAATCACCTAATCGATTAAATGATATATTCATAAAATGTTTCATTTCATGAGTAAAATCGTCTAGTGGATGAGACGATATATAAATACCAACAACTTCTTTTTCCTTTTTTAAACGAATTAAATTTGACCATGATTCACATTTAGGAATTATCAAATCTTGATAAGTTTCGTTTGTTGAATCACTAAATAAACTGGTTTGGGATGAATTTAAGTTTTCTTGGTATTTGGCTCCAAAACGCAATGCCTTTTCCAAAAAAAGAATACCATCAACATCTGGATTGAAGTATTGTGACCGATAAACATCTCCCAACGAATCAAGTCCTCCTGCCAATACTAAATTTTCAAAAGCTTTTTTATTAGCTGCTCTGAGATCAACTCGTTTTACTAAGTCAAAAATAGAAGTATAACGATTATCCTTACGATGCTCTATTATGGTTTCGACAGCACCCCTACCAACACCCTTAATTGCGCCCATTCCAAAACGGATTGCTTGTTGGTCATTTACCGTGAACTTATAAAAGGATTCATTCACGTCAGGGCCCAAAACCTTGAGACCCATTCTCCGACATTCTTCCATAAAGAAAGTAACCTGTTTTATATCGTTCATATTATTAGAAAGCACAGCTGCCATATATTCTGCTGGATAATGGGCTTTCAAATACGCTGTTTGGTATCCAATCCAAGCGTAACAAGTAGAGTGAGATTTATTGAATGCATAGGCTGCAAAAGCTTCCCAATCTTTCCATATTTTTTCCAATATTTCTTCAGGATGTCCATTTGCTTTTCCCCCGTCAATAAACTGAGGTTTTAACTTTTGAAGTAATGCAAAAATCTTTTTCCCCATAGCCTTTCTCAAAACATCTGCATCACCTTTGGAAAACCCTGCTAACTTTTGAGATAACAACATTACTTGCTCCTGGTATACAGTAATTCCGTATGTCTCCCGCAAATACTCTGTCATAATAGGGAGGTCATAGCTGATTTCCTCCTGACCATTTTTACGATCAACAAAACTAGGGATATATTCTAAAGGCCCCGGACGATACAATGCATTCATCGCAATCAAATCATCAAAAACTGTAGGCTTTAGATCTTTTAAATACTTCTGCATCCCGGCAGATTCATATTGAAAAATACCTACTGTATCACCCCGCTGAAACAATTCGTAGGTTTTCTGATCATCTAATGGAAATTGGTCTGGATCAATATGAAGATTGTGCTTGTACTTGACCAGCTTGACCGTATCTTTAATCAGCGTAAGTGTCTTTAATCCTAAGAAATCCATTTTCAATAAGCCAGCATCCTCCACAACAGAGTTGTCAAATTGGGTAACATACAAATCGGAATCTTTGGCTGTTGCAATAGGAACAAATTGAGTTATGTCATCTGGAGTAATAATTACTCCACAGGCATGAGTCCCCGTATTTCTAAATGAACCTTCCAAAACTTTTGCCTGTTGGATAGTTTCACCTGAAAGACTTTCTTCCTCAGCTAAATTTTTTATTTCATTAACTCTTAAAATTTCATCTGCCCTTAAAATATCTTTCAATTCCTCTTCTGTAGAATTAAAAATTTTGGAAAGCTTTATATTAGGGATTAGTTTTGCAATACGGTCAGCTTCTCCTAAAGGCAGATCTAATACTCTTGCGGTATCTCGAATAGAAGATTTTGCTGCCATAGTTCCATAAGTGATGATCTGGGCTACCTGATCAGAACCGTATTTTTCAATTACATAATCCATGACTCGCCCTCGACCCTCATCATCAAAATCAATATCAATATCTGGCATACTTACCCGATCAGGATTTAAAAACCGCTCAAATAGTAAGTTGTACTCTATGGGGTCAATATTGGTGATTTTTAAACAGTAAGCCACTACAGAACCAGCTGCAGAACCCCTTCCTGGCCCTACAGAAACATCCATCTTACGTGCAGCAGCAATAAAATCTTGAACAATTAAAAAATAGCCTGGATACCCTGTATTAGCTATAACACTTAATTCAAAATCAATACGTTCTTTGATGTCATCTGTCAATTCAGGATAGCGCTCTTTAGCACCTTGATAAGTCAAAAAACGTAAATATTTGTTTTCTCCTTCTTTATCGTCCTCTCCCTTCTCTTTTTTAAATTCCAATGGGATTTCGAATTTTGGCAATAAAACATCTCGAGCTAATTCAAAAGGTTCTATTTTGGCAACCAATGATTCGATATTCAAAATGGCCTCTGGTAAATCTTGAAAGAGTCTTTTCATCTCTTCTTGAGACTTAAAATAATATTCTTGATTCGGAAAACCATAACGAAAACCTCTTCCTCGACCGATAGGTGTAGCCTGTTTCTCTCCTTCTTTTACACAGAGCAATATATCGTGTGCGTTGGCTTCATCTTTATTAGTGTAATAAGTATTATTTGTTGCTAATAAAGGAATATTATGCTTTTTAGAAAACTTAATTAATGTGTCATTTGCGCGATCCTCTGCCTCCTCGCCATGGCGCATCACTTCAATATATAAATCTTCTCCAAACTCAGAATGCCACCACTTTAAGGCCTCTTCTGCCTGTTGATCACCAACATTTAGAATTTTAGAAGGGACCTCACCATATGTATTCCCCGTGAGTACAATCAAATCTTCTTTATATTGTTTTATCAATTTCCTATCAATTCGAGGAACGTAATAAAATCCTGACACATAGGCTGCAGAGGTTAATTTTGCTAGATTGTGATAACCCTTTTTATTCTTTGCTAAAAAGACTATTTGGTAGCCATAATCACGCCTTGTTTTATCTAAATGATCCTCACAAACATAGAACTCGCAACCCACGATAGGCTTAATTTTTTGCTGTGAATTTTTGTTATGTGCAGTTATAGCCTTTAAAAAATGAAATGCTCCCATTAAATTGGCGTGATCTGTAAGTGCAAGGGCAGGCATTTCATACTTAGATGCCGCTTCAACCAATTGAGTGATTCTAGAAGTGGCTTGAAGTACTGAAAACTGACTGTGGTTATGCAAATGAGCAAAAGAAATATCTGCTAAGGCTCCTTCAACAATAACTTTTTGCTTGATGGGTACAGATAGACTTCTCTCTTTTCTTAATCTTTTTGAAGCCTCTTTTAAATTCTGATGCTTGAGTCCAATTAGTTTAAAAGGCGAGCCTTGACTTTTTAAGTCCAATAATTCCTCAGGATAAACCATCGCTTTTGGATGCAACTTATCTTGACGCATCAATTCAAGAAAAGCACGGGAAGTTGCTTCTACATCAGCTGTTGCATTATGTGCTTCTTCAAAACTTTGTTGAAATAAAAAATGATACAGTTCACTTAACGTAGGCAGTTTAAATTTGCCTCCCCGTCCCCCAGGTAGCTGACACAATTGTGCTGTTTCTTCAGTACAAGTATCAACAATAGCATTAGTCTCTAATGGATCTGCTAAACCCGCTCTTAAAAATTCAGCTCCCATAATGTTACGATCGAAGGAAACATTATGCCCTACTATATATTTTATTTTTTCAAGGGCTACCTTAAATTCAGATAAAACTTTAGACAAAGGAACCCCTTCTTGTGAAGCTAAAGCTGTTGAAATTCCATGTACCTTTTCGGAATCAAAAGGAATAGTGAAATTGTCTGGTTTAATTAAATAATCCTTTTGTGATACAATTGCTCCATTTGAATCGTGAATTTGCCATGCAATCTGAATACAGCGTGGCCAATTTTCACTGTCTGTAAGTGGTAGATCCCAGCGTTTTGGTAATCCTGTAGTTTCGGTGTCGAAGATCAAATACATCAAAACTAAAATAACAAAATAATAGAGGGGTTGGAAAAAGAGTTTTACGGACTTATTAACGGTTTGGATATTTTGGTTAATTAATTATTTTCTGATAATTGATAACGGAATATTAGCAATAGATTATGGATATAAATGAAGGTATTTGTACCTTTCCTATGAAAAAGAAAAATGTCTATGCCACTGCTGGAATTCACCTCAAAAGGAATTTACTGTAAACAAGCTAACGTCTATCTCGATCCTTGGCAGGGAGTGGAAAGGGCATTGATATCACATGGACACTCAGATCATGCGCGTTGGGGAAGCAAACACTATATTACTCAAAAAATCAATGTTCCAATAATAAAACATCGTTTAGGGAACATAAGTGTAAGCGGCAAAAAATATAACGACGCCTTTCGCATCAATGAGGTTCAGTTTTCATTCCATCCTGCTGGACATGTGCCGGGCTCTTCTCAAATACGTGTTGAATACAAAGGGGAAGTTTGGGTTTTTACTGGTGATTACAAAATCCAAAATGATGGTATTTCAACCGAGTTTGAAACAGTCCCTTGCCACACCCTTATCACGGAAAGTACATTTGGATTACCAGTTTTTCAATGGGAAGATCCTCAAAAAGTACACGACTGTATCAACCAGTGGTGGGCACAAAATCACGCTGAAAAAACAACTAGTTTATTGATGGGTTACTCCCTTGGCAAAGTTCAACGCTTACTAAAACACCTGGATTCTTCAATTAGTAAAATTTACACTCATGGGGCAACAGAACAAATGACTCAAGTTCTTCGTCAGTTTATAGATTTCCCTCGTACAGAGCTCATTACAAGAGATACTACCAAAAAAGAAATTGAAGGAAACTTAGTACTTGCCCCACCAGCTGTATTGGGGAGTTCTTGGGTTAAAAAATTGGGTCTTTTAAGTACTGGTTATGCCTCGGGTTGGATGGCCTTTCGTGGTACAAGAAGAAGACGCGCTGTAGATCGTGCCTTCGTTTTGTCAGATCATGCTGATTGGAAAGGTTTAATCTCCGCGATCAAAGCAACAGGATGTGAAAATGTAATTACTACTCACGGTTATACCGAACTCTTTTCTCAATACCTCAACGAACAAGGGTGGAATGCACGAACACAAAAAACAAAGTATGAGTCTGAAACTAAAGAAATACTTATCGCTGAATGAGACGTTTTGCTTCTTTAATTGAAACACTTGATGCCACCAATAAGACAAATAAAAAGGTTGACGCCCTTACTATGTATTTTAAAGAGGCTCCTAAAAAAGATGCTCTTTGGGCTGTAGCTTTACTTTCCCATCGGCGGCCCTCAAGACCAGTAACAACAACTCTCCTGCGCACTTGGGCAGCAGAACTAACAGGACTCCCCAAATGGCTCTTTGAAGAATCTTATCATGTCGTGGGGGATCTTGCAGAGACAATCGCGCTACTTGTACAAAAAAAAGGAACTAGCGATCCGCCCTCGCTAAGTAAATGCATTGAGAAGATTATTTTATTAAAATCCCAGACCGATGAGGAAAAAAAAGAATACATCCTCAGTCAGTGGAAATCACTAAATTATTTTGAACGCTTTGTATTCAACAAAATCCTGACTGGAGGGTTTAGGATTGGAGTGAGTCAAAAATTAATGACTCGTGCACTATCTAGAGCGGTTCAAGTTGATGAAATGATTTTAGCTCACCGATTGATGGGCCTATGGACACCACAGACCACCTCTTTTGAACGACTCATTTTACACCCTAATCCAGAGGACCAAATCTCCCAACCCTATCCTTTTTTCCTGGCTCATCCCATTAAAGAACGTATCTTTTTTCAGAAAGAAGACGCCAAACAATGGAATATCGAACATAAATGGGACGGTATGCGGGCACAATTGATTTTGAGAAAAGGTAACCATTTTTTATGGAGTCGAGGAGAGGAGTTGATCACTGATAAATTTCCAGAACTAGAAGTGGTAAAAAATCTATTGCCAGAGGGTACTGTCATTGACGGGGAATTAATTCCATTTAAAAATGGATTTATTGGAAACTTTCAAGATTTACAAAAGCGAATAGGTCGCAAAACAGTTTCTAAAAAATTACAAGAAGATATCCCAATTTTCTTAATGGCTTATGACTTGCTTGAACTAAACGGCCAAGACTTAAGAGAAAATCCCCTTTGGGAACGACAAGAAAAACTAGCTTCGCTTTTTAAAAAGGTCAAGTCTTTGAATATTCCATTGCTTTTATCTAAAGTCTATCAATTTAAAAATTGGAAATCAGTCCACATAGAAAGAGAGCAAGCGAATAAAAAACGAAGTGAAGGCCTAATGATTAAACACAAGGAATCTCCTTATGGTGTTGGCCGAAAAAAAGGAAGTTGGTGGAAGTGGAAATCTGATCCCAAAAGTATTGATGCTATTCTTACCTACGCCATGCGAGGTCATGGGAGAAGAACAAATCTGTACACGGATTATACATTTGCCCTCTGGGATAAAGGAGAATTAATCACCTTTGCTAAGGCCTATTCAGGACTAACTGATACAGAAATAAAAAAACTTGACCGTTTTGTCAAACAAAATACAATAGATCGTTTTGGTCCTGTACGTCAAGTTACCCCTCAACTAGTGTTTGAAATTGCTTTTGAGGGAATTGCTTCTTCGCCACGTCATAAAAGCGGCATAGCTGTTCGGTTTCCTAGAATCTCAAGATGGAGACACGATAAGAAAATAGAAGAAGCAAACAGTCTAGATGACCTAAAGGCAATGCTGCCATGAAGATTATAAAACAATGGTTTGAGTCTCAAAACTGGAAGGTACAAGCATTTCAAAAACAGTGCTGGAAAGCCTATGCTCAAGGTAAAAGTGGTATGCTACATGCTCCAACAGGTAGTGGAAAAACTTATGCTATCTGGGGAGGTATTGTAGAAGAAATGTCCAAATACAAAACACTTCCTAAAGGATTTAATGCTCTGTGGATTACACCCCTTCGTGCTCTTGGAGTAGAAATTCAAAAAGCTACACAGAAAATGCTGAGTGATTTTAATCCAGAACTCAAAGTTGGATTAAGAACTGCGGACACTCCCCAAAGTCAAAGGAACAAACTTCTGAAGGATCCGCCTTTTGGTTTAGTTAGTACCCCGGAGAGTGTACACGTTTTGTTGGCTAACAAGGAGCATCAAAAATATTTTAAACAACTAAAAGTGGTCGTAGTTGACGAATGGCATGAGCTCTTAGGGAGCAAAAGAGGAGTTCAAGTGGAGTTAGCTCTTGCATATCTTCGCTCGATCATTCCTGATCTGAGAGTTTGGGGAATCTCAGCCACCATTGGCAATAAAAAATTGGCAAGAGAAGTTCTCTTAGGGCCTACCGAGAAATTTACAGTGATAGAGGCAAAAATTAAAAAGAAAATTAAAGTACACTCTTTGCTCCCAAAAACAATGGAACGTTTCCCTTGGCGTGGACATTTGGGCATCCACTTAGTCCCTCAAGTGGTAAAAATTATTAAAAAAAATAAAAGTACACTCATTTTCACCAATACCCGTGCCCAATGCGAAATTTGGTTTCATCGCTTATTAGATATAGCTCCAGATCTGGCAGGGTCAATTGCCATGCATCACTCCAGCATAGACAAAAAAATAAGGCTTTGGGTAGAGGAATCCCTTCGCAATGAATCACTAAAAGTTGTTGTTTGTACGTCGAGCCTGGACTTAGGTGTAGATTTTAGCCCGGTAGAAAATTGCATACAAATTGGCAGTCCAAAAGGAATAGGTCGATTTATCCAGCGCGCAGGAAGAAGTGGACATCAACCAAAAGCAGGGAGTTCAATATACTTCTTACCAACTCATGCTATGGAGCTTATTGAATCAGTGGCGCTGCAAAATGGAATTAAAACTCAACAAATCGAAGATCGAATTCCCTACCTTAATTGTTATGATGTATTAATCCAATTTTTAATGACCCTTGCTGTTGGTAAAGGTTTTGACCCAAAAAAAATCTATCCTGTAGTGACATCTTCCTTCTGTTTTCAAACATTAGGTCAAGAACGCTGGCAGTGGATTCTCAATTTTTTGATAAGAGGAAGTCAATCGCTAGAGCAGTATGATGAATACAAAAAATTAATCCTAGATAAGAATGGATTTTTAAAAGCAGCGAATAAAACTATTACTCTTAGGCACCGTTTGTCTATGGGAACCATAGTCAGTGGAAATGACCTGAAAATTCGCTACCAAAAAGGAGGTTATTTAGGTAGTATTGAAGAGTGGTTTATTTCCAAATTAAATCCTGGAGACACCTTCGCTTTTTCAGGTAAAATTCTTGAACTTATCCGCATTCAAAAGATGGAAGTTATTGTAAAGAAATCAAAAGCCAAACAAGCTAAAATTCCTGCCTGGATTGGTGGTCGAATGAGCTTTAGTTCGCATTTAAGTGATTTATTGAAAAAAGCCCTATTTGAAGATCAAAATAAAAAAACCCGTGAATTTAAATCTTTACTCCCTGTTTTTGAACAGCAAAAAAAAGAATCCATTATCCCCAAACCAGATGAACTTCTTATCGAACGCTTTGAAACTAGAGAAGGTATCCATACCCTGTTTTATCCCTTTGAAGGCTATGCCATACATGAAGCCATGGCATGTCTAATGGCTTATAGAATCAGTTTAATTACCCCAATTAGTTTCAGTATGTCTTTTAACGATTACGGTTTCGAATTACTCTCCGATCAAGCCTTTAGTGCTGACGCTTTTTTAGATAATGATCTCTTTACTCTAGAACATCTTTTTGATGATCTGGCAAAGAGTATCAATGTTTCTGAAATGGCACGAAGGAGATTTCGAGATATTGCTGTAATTTCAGGTTTGGTATTTCAAGGTTATCCCAACAAACGTATTAAGTCCAAACACCTCCAATCAGGGTCTCAATTATTCTTTGAGGTTTTTAAAGACTACGAGCCAGATAACTTGCTCTATCAACAAGCAATTGAAGAAACGTTTGATCATGGAATAGAGCGAGGTAGAATCCAATTAGTTTTTGAAGAATTGGAGCAAAAAACAATTATCTGGAAAAATTGCTCTCAGCCAACGCCTTTCTCCTTTCCTTTAATTACAGATCGTATAAGATCCAAACTCTCTTCAGAAAACGTGGAAGACCGAATCAAGAAAATGTATCTTCATCTCAATAAGTCAGGACATTAATGACTATTGAAATTCATACACATCAATTTGTGCTTCATCCTACTGGGGGGATCTATTGGAAAGAAAAACAATCTTGGCTTCTAGCTGATATTCACTTGGGAAAAGTGGCTCATTTTAGAAAAAATGGCATACCTGTTCCTCGAAATGCAGAGGGTTTTTTTTATCAAAAAATGGAGGAATTACTCCCTCTTTTTCCTATAAAACGTATCATTTTTTTAGGAGATTTGTTCCACAGCTTTCAAAACAATGAATGGCATCTATTTGAGGCATGGGTCAAACAACAGAGCTTCGAAATGACCTTGATTACTGGAAATCACGATATCATTCCAAATTGGAAATTTAAAGAACTTGGAATTCTAGTTAAAAAATCTTGGGAAGAGGGTCCTTTTTTCTTTGCTCATTTCCCCGGTCAAAAGACCCAACAGTTTGTGTTTTGTGGTCATGTTCACCCTGGTATAACCCTCACTGGAATAGGAAAACAAAACATAAAACTTCCCTGCTTTTATAAAAGTCCAAAACAATTAATTCTTCCACCGTTTGGAGTATTTACTGGGCTACACATGATAAAACCAAAAGCAGATGAGCAGATTTATGTCACTACGGCAAAAGAAGTGCTTGAAATCAAAGAAAAATTACCTTAACCCAAGTATCTTTACCGAAAAAAGCGATTAATACATTATTGAACGTATTTGATGAGCTGGCTTCACAAAAAGCACTTGAATTGGTGTTTTTTGAGAAGACTTTTACCCATTTACGGGGTTTAGTAGGTTCTGGCATTAGTTTTCGCATGGCTGCAGCTTTCCAAAATAATGACCAATTTTTGCTTTTAGTACTAGATGATGCGGAGCAAGCTGCCTATTTTTTAAATGATTTTGAACAGCTTTTGTCGGAAAATGAAGTGCTTTATTTTCCTGCCAGCTATCGTCAACCTTATGCACTAGAAACAACAGATAATGCTAATATTCTTTTACGTGCAGAAGTATTAAAAAAATTAAGTACTTCAAAAAAACCAAGAATAGTAGTAACCTATCCTCAAGCTGTCTTTGAAAAACTGATCTCTCACAGAACTCTAAAACGTATTGGTTTAACCTTAAATAAAAATAGTGTTGTGACATTGTCAAATCTGAACGAACGTCTTTTTGAAATGGGATTTGAAAGAGTGGATTTTGTAACAGAACCTGGTGAGTTTGCAGTAAGGGGTGGAATTATTGATGTTTTTTCGTTTGCCTACCAACACCCCTACCGAATTGAGTTTTTTGACGATATTATAGAACGCTTATCGAGTTTTCAGGTTGAAGATCAAAGATCAGTTACCGGGTATGATACCATTGAAATTTTACCGGATACCTCCAATATAGAGACTACTGATCAACGTAAAACCATTTTAGAGTTTTTCCCTTCAAATAGCAGTTTTCTCTTTGGCAATTTGGATAGAATTACTCATCGACTCAAAATATTTTTCAACAAAGCAAAAATAACCTATGATTCAGAGGGTTTGAAATCAAAATACCCTCCGGAAACTCTTTTTGTCCATCCAGAGGAGTGGATCAAAGACTGTAAAGAAAAATCGATTCTGCTTTTAGAGCGATCGGATCAAATTAAAATCAGTAATCAAATTTCATTCAAACAAAGTCCCCAGCCCGCTTTCAATAAAAAATTTGATCTTCTAATTGAATACCTTAATAAAAACAAGGAAAAAGGGTATAAAAACGACTTGTTTTGTTCTCATGAACAACAGGCTAAACGTTTTCATGACATTTTTCAAGAACAAGAAGAGGTCGTGCATTACTCAACAAAGGTACTGCCACTATATCAAGGTTTCGAAGATATTGAAGCCCGTTGGGCATGTTTTTCAGACCATCAAATTTTTGAGCGTTATCACAAATTTCGCTTAAAATCTGATGTGACAAAAAAACAAGCATTGAGCCTAAAAGAGCTGACTCAAATGGAAGTTGGAGATTATGTAACTCACATTGATCATGGGATAGGAAAGTTTGGGGGGCTCCAAAAAATTGATGTTGAAGGTAGTGCACAGGAAGCTATTAAATTGATTTATGGAGAACGCGATATTTTGTATCTAAGTATTCACTCCCTCCATAAAATCAGTAAGTTTAATGGTAAAGACGGTTCAGTCCCAAAATTATTTAAATTAGGATCAAAAGCATGGAAAACCCTTAAACAAAAAACAAAGAAACGAGTTAAAGAAATCGCTTTTGATTTAATTCAACTCTATGCCAAGCGAAGACAAAAAATAGGATTTGCATTCCCCCCTGACAGTTATTTACAATGGGAACTGGAAGCTTCTTTTTTATTTGAAGATACTCCAGATCAAAGTAAGACAACTCTAGCAATAAAAAAGGATATGGAATCTACCCAACCTATGGATCGACTAGTTTGTGGAGATGTTGGGTTCGGCAAGACAGAAGTAGCGATTCGTGCTGCCTTTAAAGCAGTGGACAATAGCAAACAAGTTGTGGTTTTGGTTCCAACTACCATACTTGCTTTTCAACATTTTAAAACCTTTTCCTCAAGGTTAGAAGAGCTCCCTGTCCGAGTAGATTATCTTAATCGATTTAGATCGACCAAAGATAAAAATCAAATCCTTTTTGATCTTTCAGAAGGAAAGATTGATATTCTTATCGGTACTCATCAACTTGTCAATAAAAATGTTCAGTTTAAAGATTTAGGCTTATTAATTGTGGATGAAGAACAAAAATTTGGGGTTGCTGTAAAAGAAAAAATTCGCTCGCTAAAATCAAATATCGACGTACTCACACTAACGGCTACACCCATTCCAAGAACCTTACAATTTAGTTTGATGGCTGCTCGTGACTTATCAATAATTGCTACCCCTCCTCCAAATCGATATCCCATTGAAAGCGAAGTAATTCGATTCAACGAAGTACAAATACGCGATGGTATCCTTTATGAACTTCAACGAGGAGGACAGGTTTATTTTATCCATAACCGGGTGGAAAATATCAAAGAAATTGCTGGATTAATTAAGCGTTTAGTTCCAGATTCAAGGGTCGGGATAGGCCACGGACAAATGGAAGGCAACAAACTTGAGAAGACTTTATTAGGCTTTATGGAGGGAAAATTTGATATTCTTGTTGCCACAACCATCATTGAAAACGGACTTGATGTACCTAATGCCAATACAATGTTTATCCACAATGCTCAAAATTTTGGACTAAGCGATTTACACCAAATGAGGGGTCGTGTAGGTAGGAGTAATAAAAAAGCTTTTTGTTATTTCTTAACTCCCCCTTTGAATTCTATGAGTAGCGATGCACAAAAACGAATTCGGACCGTAGAACAATTTTCAGCCTTAGGCTCAGGAATTCAAATTGCCATGAAAGATCTTGAGATTCGTGGAGCAGGAGATTTACTAGGAGGAGAGCAAAGTGGATTTATCAATGAAATTGGATTTGAAACATATCAAAAAATCCTTCAAGAAGCTATGGACGAATTGAAAGAAAATGAATTTAAAACTCTATATCAAGAAGATCAAAACGACCTTTTTAAAACCTATGTCAAAGAGGTGCAAATTGATACAGATTTAGAGGTGTATCTTCCTGATGATTATATCAATATTGTTAAGGAACGCTTAGCTCTCTATCAAAAACTCAGTACTCTGAAAACTAACGAACAACTCAATGATTTTGAACAACAACTTAATGATCGTTTTGGACCCTTGCCCAAGGAGGCTAGTGAACTTATCGAAAGTGTACGTTTGAAATGGTTAGCAACCCAACTCGGAATGGAGCGCTTATTGATTAAAAAGAATAGCTGTATTTGCTATTTTGTAGCTGACCAGCAAAGTGAATTTTTCCAAACAGCTGGTTTTTTACATATCATCTCCCAAGTACAACAGAATCAAGAACGTATGATCCTTAAAGAAAAAAATACAGCACAAGGCTTAAAATTACTTTTGAGAATTGACCATATTGAGGAGATGCAAACCGCTAAGGAACTTCTCGAAAAACTTGTTTTACCTCCTATAACAATTTCAAATTCTTAATCACTGTAAAGGCAGTATTTACCTGATCTTCATGCATAAGTATGGTAAACTCGTTAGATGTAGAAATGACTTCGTTAATATTGACTCCCTCCCAGGACAAGCGCTGGAAAATAAAATAATAAATCCCAGGAATTGTAACGTTTTCTGAAGGCAACTTCATTGTAATAGAAGATAAATTTTCTGTCTTTGAGCGGCAGATTTCATTCTTAAATAAGTCATCTACTAGAGTTACAATGTTCTGACTAACAATAATATTACTTTCCGAAACTCCACGAGATGATGTGTAAAAAACTTCCTTTTTTGGTTCGATTTCTTTTAAAAGATTTGATTGGGCAACAAGCAAACTTTCTGAAATTAAAAAACTGTAATCAACCAATGAAGATCGAACAGTTATATCGCCTAAATTTTTAAGCACTTTAATAATTTTTTTGGTCTGAACAAAATCAGCAGTGTCTGAAATTCGCTTTAAGGCCATTACTATAGCTCCTGATTTCACTGACTTCTTTGTACATTTTTCAATATCATCTTGAATGTTTCTGGCTAAAGAAGTTAGATTGATAATCCCATCAGAAAGTGCCGAGGATAGATACGGTTTGGTCTTGATATATTCAGCTACAGTTGCGGCAATTGTTTTCATTTACAATGTAATTTTAACAAAAGTAGTTATTTAACACAAAATGTTTTATTTAAAACATAATTCCTAAGCTTTAAAAAAGTGATATTTACGTACTTTTGATAAAATTTAATTCAAATCATGCCATTACGCTACACCGTAACAGCTGCACTCCCCTACACCAATGGCCCAATACATATTGGTCATCTTGCTGGTGTATACATCCCCGCGGACATATATTGTCGTTATTTAAGAGCTAAAGGAAAAGATGTTGCATTTATCTGTGGGAGTGATGAGCATGGTGTTGCCATAGCCTTAAAGGCTAAAAAGGAAGGTAAGACACCAAAACAGATTATTGATTATTATGATCAAATAATTCGAAATTCATTTAATTCATTTGGTATCGCTTTTGACCACTATTCTAGAACATCTCGTGAAATTCATCATAAAACTGCTCAGGAATTTTTTAAAATTCTTTATGATAAAGAAATCTTTGAAGAAAAAAATTCAGAACAATTGTTTGACCCTGAAGCAAAACAGTTTTTGGCAGACCGATTTGTGACGGGGACTTGTCCTATTTGTCAAAACCTGAATGCCTATGGAGATCAATGTGAAAATTGTGGCAGTAGCCTGAGTCCAACAGAATTGATAAGTCCTAAGTCTACTTTAAGTGGTGCTAAACCAATACTTAAAAAGACCAAGCATTGGTACCTTCCACTAAATAAATTCGAGGATTTTATACAAAAATGGATACTTGAAGAACACAAAAATGATTGGAAACCCAACGTCTATGGACAAGTAAAATCATGGGTAACTAATGGATTAAAATCACGTGCAGTTACTCGTGACCTAGACTGGGGTATTAAAGTCCCTGTTAAAGGAGCAGATGGTAAAGTCCTTTATGTTTGGTTTGATGCACCAATTGGTTACATCTCATCCACCAAGGAATGGGCTAATGAAAAAGGATTAGATTGGAAGCCATACTGGTGTGATGAAGACACGCAATTAGTTCATTTTATAGGAAAAGACAACATTGTTTTTCACTGTATAATTTTTCCAGTGATGCTAAAAGCTTCCGAACAATATATTCTTCCCGAAAATGTTCCTGCAAATGAGTTTTTAAATCTGGAAGGACAGAAAATCTCAACTTCGAAAAATTGGGCTGTTTGGCTCCATGAATACCTTGAAGAATTTCCAAATCAGCAAGATGTTCTACGTTATGTGTTGTCAGCTAATGCCCCAGAAACTAAAGACAATGATTTTACTTGGGAGGAATTTCAGGCTCGAAACAACAATGAGCTTGTAGCTATTTTTGGAAATTTCATTAATAGAGTAATGGTTTTAAGCCATAAATATTATAACGGTTTAGTACCAGAATCAGGAAAACGGTTTAAAGAGGACATAAATGTTTTAGAAGAAATGGCTCATCTCCCAAAAAAAATTGGGGATGCCATTGAAAACTTTCGTTTTAGGGAAGCCAGTCAAAAAATAATTAGCTTAGCGCGTTTGGGAAATAAATATTTGGCAGATGCAGAACCTTGGAAATTGATTAAAACAGACCCCGAACGAGTAAAAACGATCATGAATACAGCACTTCAAATTTCATCTGGTCTAAGCATTCTCTGTGAACCTGTGCTGCCCTTTACTTCAGTAAAACTTAAAAACATGCTTAATCTAGATCAGAAGACACTTGGTTGGGATGCTATTGAGACAAAAAAAACTTTAATTCACCCTAAACACCTTTTGGGAAAAACATCACTTTTATTTCAGCTGATAGACGATTTACAAATGGACACTCAGCGTGAAAAACTTAAAAAGTCTACTCTTGATAACTATTTAGAAGAAAAAAAATTGGCTCCTCTAAAAACCAAAACTTCATATAAAGATTTTGATACTTTAGATATTCAAGTTGCTGAGATAATTCAAGCTAAAAAAGTAGAGAAAACAAAGAAACTAATGAAACTAACTGTTCGCTTGGATGGAGAGGAGCGAACAGTTGTTTCGGGGATTGCAAGAGATTTTGATGAAGAAGAATTAATCGGAAAAAAAGTAAGCTTACTTATCAATTTAAACCCGAGGAAACTAAAAGGTATTGAAAGCCAAGGAATGATCCTTTTAGGAGAAAATAGTAAAGGTAATTTTGTGTTCATTGGACCAGAAGATAAAACCATACCCTCAGGAACTCGAATAAAATAATAGACCTATCAGTGCTGTTCCAATAGCATATCATCCAATCTATCGGCTACCGCTGCCAGAAAACCATCGATTCCCAATGGAAAAATATGAGCTGCTTCCCCAACAACTTATCTTAGAAGGGACTTGTAAAAAAGAAGATTTTTTTGAACCTTATCCTGTCTCATTAGAAAAGGTAAATCGTGTGCATAATAGAGATTATGTCAGTCGGCTTTTAGGCTTAGAATTGACAAAAAATGATGTGCGAAAAATAGGATTCCCTTTAAGCAAAGAATTAGTAAAAAGGGAGTTGACTATTGCAGGCGGAACTGTCAAAGGTGCAGAGAAAGCACTTATATCTGGTATTGCTATGAATATAGCTGGTGGAACTCATCACGCCTATCGATCACATGGGGAAGCTTTTTGTTTATTAAATGATCAAGCCATTGCAGCTCAATCTCTTATAGATCAAAAAAAAGTGAATCAAATTTTAATTTTGGACTTAGACGTTCACCAAGGTAATGGAACTGCTGAGATTTTTAAAAACAATACTTTTGTTTTTACTTGTTCTGTTCACGGTGCTAAAAATTACCCATTTAGAAAAGAAGAAAGCGATCTTGATATTGCTATGGAAGACAAAACAAAGGATGAAATTTATTTAAAAAAAATTAAGACTTTAATTCCAGACTTAATTGATCAAACTCACCCCGATTTTGTGTTTTATCTAAGTGGTGTGGATGTTCTGGGTACGGATAAGTTAGGTCGTTTAGACTTAAGTATTGAAGGATGTCGTAAACGAGATCAAATAGTATTTGAAGTACTTTACAATAAGGGAATTCCTGTTCAATGCAGTATGGGGGGAGGCTATTCTAAAGATATCAATATCATTATTGAGGCACACGCTAATACTTATCGCGAAGCTGCTAAATTATACTTTTAGTAACGCCATGTTTGGCTTTTCATTTCAAGTGCTGAAATCACAATGTCTTTACGACTAACTTGGCCCACAAGACGATTATTTTCAATCACCGGATAACGCCTCCTACTACTTTTTGAAAATAATGCTGCTGCATCAAAAACACTTGTGTTAGCATCAATGGTATCAACTTTTTTTGTCATAAAATGAGCTACTGACTTATCTAAGATAGGAAGATTAAAATAACGACTATCTGAAATTTCTTTCATGCAGTCTGCTTCTGAAATAACACCTACTAATTTTCCCGATTCATCAACTACTGGCCCACCAGAAATTCTATGTTTTATAAACGCTCTCATTACCTCATGAATTGACTGCTCGGGTGAAAAAATAACCAATTGACTTGTCATAATATCTGAAACGGTCAATTTAATAGGTTTTACCCTAACCTTTCTGGCTCTTTCTCCCTGAAAACTTTTTATAGGCACAACTGTTAAATTTTAAGTCATTTAAATATACATTTTTTTATTGATTTTTAAAAACAGCCATTGTAAAGTGATTCTGAAAAAGAAAATATTATGTGTAATATTGTCAAAAATTAAAATTTGAGAACGTTAGGAATTTTGGGATGCGGTTGGCTAGGAACAAAATTGGCTGTTAAACTTAATTCACAGAAGTGGAATGTAAAAGTTTCTAAAACATCAACTGAAGGTGTTATATCGCTGGGTAAACAAGGCATAGAAAGTTACCGAATCATCTTAACAGAAAATTCCATAAAGGGTAATTTAGAATTTTTTGAAAATCTGGATCAGCTTTTAATTTCTATACCTCCAAAAAGAGATTCAATCAGTAATTTCAGTAAAAAAATAAACTATTTGATCAACTTCTTAAAATTAAAAAGCAACTTAAAAATTATATTTTTAAGTAGTACATCAGTATACGGCAAAAGAAATGGTAAATTCAATGAACAAAGTATTTTATTTCCCGATACAGATTCTTCAAGTAACCTTGTGATATCTGAAAAAATGATTCAAAAATCATCTAATCCTAGTATAATTATAAGGTTAGGAGGTCTTGTTGGTGAAGATAGAAATCCAATTTTTTATTTGAATAAAAAAATAATTACTAATCCGGAAGGAGTAATCAATTTCATTCACCATATTGATGCTGTTAATGGTATTACCAAGCTCTTGTCCTGTAGCCAAGCTGAAGGGGTTTATAATCTAGTAAGTCCTCACCATCCTAAAAGAAAAGATTACTACCTTAAAATGGCAGAAAAATACTCACTTTCATTACCCAAATTTGCTGAAAATGATCCTACTATAATTCGATTGATTGACGCCAAAAAAATTAAAACCCTAACAGGCTTTAATTACCAAGTTGATAATTTGTTAATATAAATTTTATCATTCCTATCTATCTGTAATTGAAATATGTATTTTGGTTTAGTTACGAAATCTATGTCAAAGCAAAATAAATATATTGGTATTCTAGAAAAAATTCTAACTCATTTAAAAAACTCAAAACTAGAGTATTTTAAGGCTTCGGAACATGCATTAAGCTCTGAAAAAAAACGCTTTTTTAATAAACAAGCGTTAATTAGAAATCGATTTTTTCAGGACGTTTTAGGTGAATTACAAAGATTAGGAATGTCTTCAGACGATATAATTATAAGTCAATTTAACTTTGACCAATTGTTAATATCTACAATTGATACTCTAAAATCTACAGCTATAGAAAAATGTCTTCATGCTGATCAGGCTTTATTAAAAATATACTCGAACTTAAAAAAATTTGAAAAAAGCAACTTGGATTTTGATAAGCATATAGAGCGACTTGAAGTCTCTGTTTCGCAAAACGAAGAATGGATTTCTAGCTTTACAGAAAAAAGAATTAATTCTTTTTAATATTTACTCTCTATCTCCTTTAGATTCAAACTCTTGATTTTCACTTTGGAGGGCAACCATTCTTAAAATAAATCCATTATAATATTGATATAATAAACTTAAGGATGGAATTAATGAATCAGCTTTATAATGCTGAGTGAAGTATCTTGCTTTTTGAACTTGCATCTCTACAACTTTTAAACGACTTTTAATTTGTGGAATTTCTAATTCCCTTGGCAAAGGCCCTGATCTTAATTTTTTTATATGAGAGGAAAGAGCAATTAGATCAACTTGTATTCCGTCGAAATTTAATTCCTTTAGTCGTTCCATTGATTGATGGAGTTTTTCAAATCCTTCCCAATCCTCGAGCTGATAGTCTGATATAAATTCTTTAGGATAATCCGTCAATTCAAGGTTTGGAGAGCTTAACGAATCCAATAAGATTTCATTTTTGTCTGATGCTGTTTTGCCTTTTTTTTTATCATTATTACATGATGAAAAAACTGTTACTAGTATTAAAACGAAAAAAATTCTATTAAGCATATGATTCATTTAAATTCCTATTGAATTAATTTTAATCAAAAGTATGGTAAAGAATAAGAACTGAAGAATATAAAGGTTTAGGGGGTAGGCTCCTTCGATCTGAATCTTACATATATGAAAGGCTATCTGAAGCGGTAGAGCTACTAGTGCCCAACCAATATAATTGTGTAAAGATGCTACCCCCTCGTCAAAGGTCCAATAATCCAAAATTGGAGCGATAGGCTCTATAACTAAATCTAAAGTTAACATAAGTCCAACCCCTAAAATAATTTTATACCAAAAAGAATTGGTAAAAAACTGAGCAATACTTCCAGTTATAAAAATCAAAATACACCAATTGATTCCAATTAATAAAGGAACATCCATAAATTTGAATCCTAGGACAGAACCATAATTATAGTGTCCAAAAATGGTCCCATAATAGACCCCTAATATTTCAGCTAACATTCCAACTGTAAAACAGGTCAAAATCATAAAAAAAGCATTTTTATTAAGCTTAGTGTTTATCAAAAGCAAGAAAAAACTCAGAAGTAAGTTAATAGGAGTAGCACCAATAAACCATGATGCATCTGTGTAGATAATTCCAATTATACCTGATACGTGAAAGAGCCAAATCAAAAAAATAGATACGTTTAATTTCGTAAGAATCTTTTGATGGTTCATTAACTCGCATTCGGTATTAGTTCATCTACAATTTTAGCTGAAAGCAGACATAATGGAATTCCTCCTCCAGGATGAACGCTCCCTCCACAAAAATATAAGTTTTTAATTCTTCTTGAAAAATTTGGATGTCTTAAAAAGGCAGCTGAAGATTTATTACTTGATGCTCCATATAAGGCACCCATGTGTGATTGAGTCCCATCCTGAATAAGGGGAGGAGTTAGTACCTTCTCGTGTTTAATTAAAGGTGCAATCGGTATATCTAGTTGTTTTGATAATTTTGAAATTACTTGTTCTCTTAATTTCTTTACTATTCCATCCCAATCTTGTCCATAATCAGCAGGAGAATTAATTAAAATGAACCAATTTTCACAACCCTTTGGAGCATCTTTTGGAATATCTTTAGAAGTAATATTTAAATAGATTGTTGGGTCATCGCAAATCGTTTGATTTTTAAAAATCGCATTAAATTCATTTTGATAATCGTCAGAAAAGAATACGTTATGAAGTTCTAATTCTGAAAAAGATTTTTCAATTCCCCAATAAAAAATAATTGCTGAACTTGAACGCTCTTGATTGAGATTTTTACTAGGTGCTTTTATGTTCTTTAATAATTTTTTATATGTTGGATAAATATCCATATTGGAAATCACTATATCTGCTTGATGGTATTCTGAGTTGACAATTACACCTTTAGCTTTATTTTGATCTAATTTAATTTCTTTAACTAAAGAATTGAAATGAAATTTTACTCCAATAGATGTAGCTAGATCGTGAAGTGCCTTTGAAATAGAGACCATTCCTTTTGTAGGCACAAAAGTTCCGTAGTGTCCCTCCAAATGCTGGATTAAAGTCATTATACCGGATGTCTGGTAGGGATCCGAACCATTATATGTGGCAAATCTATCAAAAAGCTGAATCAACTGTGAAGAGGAAAAAGTTTCTTCATTAACTTTATGTAAAGTTTTAAACAGGTCAAAAGAATTTAGTTTTATTAAGGCATTTAATGTATCATAAGAAAGATAGGTTTTTAATTTATGTAGAGAGTTCTCTAAAAATAAAGAATGGGACAAATCATATTTATTTTTGGCCCTATTTAAATATTCTTCTACTTTTTTTGCAGGTTCGTTAAAAACATTATTAATTTCTTCTAAAAATAACTTCCGATCTGCATAAGCACGAATTTTTTTTTTATCTGACCAGAAATAATGGCAACTAACATCTTTTTTTTTGTAATCAAAATATGATTTTGGATCTAATTCTGCAATTTCAAAAAGTTGAGTTACTAAATGGGGCATGGTGAACAGTTGTGGGCCTGCATCAAAACGATATTCTCCGAGTTTAAAGGAAGATAGTTTGCCTCCAAAGTAAGAATTCGCTTCAAAAACTTCAACCTTATATCCTTTTACGGCTAATCTAATACTTGATGCGATTCCAGCTATTCAGATCCTATAACTATTGCCTTTTTCATTTTATACATTTTTTGCAAAAGTATTAATACCTATTGTTAATACAAAAGTAGTTGATACTATTGTTAAAAATAATTTTTGTTATTTAAAGGGTGGTTGTAAAGCTTTCTTGTTGAGAGTAATGGAGGACACCATTTTAATATTAGACTATATATTTTTATCTGAAAGCAAATAAAATCTAGAAAAAAGATCCTCACTGTACCATTTTTTTTCTTTTGTTTTTTTTACAATTTCAGCATGCTGTTTCCCTTTGTAAGCAAAAGTATTTATCGCTTCAGAATTGTCCCAAATACTTACAGTTGCTTGCTGAATTAATGGCCACTCTCCAATTCCTTTATAATAGATAACACCGTTAGCTTTTTTTATTGCTTTACTGGCAGCCGGTACTGATCTCCAAAAGGAAAATAGTCGGTTCCATCTTAGAGTTGCCCTTGTAATTACAACAACATTGAGTTTTTGATAAAGTGAAGAATTTTGATTGTTAACCTGAGATTTAAATGGATTTTCTCCGCTCCATTTTCCATGACTTTTTACTGCTTTTAGAATCAATTCTCGTTGAGAGTATGATTTTTGTTTGTATTTATTAAGAAAAGGGTTTTCAGCAATACACTTTTGATAATCAAATATATCATTCCATACACCTAAAAAGGCATAAGTAGAAAAATCAGGCATCAAACTGAAACCACTACCCCCACCAGTTCCAAGAAATTTAAAAAATTGAAGTCCGGGAACATTTTTTAATTGAAACCCAACAAATCCCATTTGCTTAAATGCCCAGAACTTGTTTTTTTTAAAAGTAAAAAAAGTTAAAGTTGTAATTGATGACATCCAAGAATATGGGTAATTTAAAATGTTATTTAATAAAAATTTACAATAAAAAACGTCTCTGCAATAGATTTTAGAATTTAACTTTAGGGAATAATTCTACAGAGACGCTATAAAACTAAATTGAATTTAAACTTGCTTAAAAATATATAAAAAAGGTTACACAAACTGTGATTTTGTTTTTATTTTTTTGTGAAATGATCAAATTAATATTTAAGATTATCTTAAAATAATTTATCTATCTGAAAATCATTTAGTTATAAATTAAAATTAAATTATATATATATTCAAAAAGTTTGTATTTTGAATCTTCATAAAATACATCTAATGAAAAAAATTAATCGATTTGACATTTTTATCTATGTCCTTATTATTGCAAATATCATTGCGATGGTCCTAGAGTCGCATAACTTTATCCAGGTTCAATTTTCTAAATTCTTCTATTATTTTGAATTGATCTCAATCCTCATTTTTTCATTTGAATACATTTACAGGATAGTTATAAGTTATAAGGAAAGTAAATGGGAGGGGGTGAAAAACTATGTTTTTAGTTTTTTTGGATTCATTGATTTAATTTCAATCCTTCCTTTTTATGTAAAACAATTTGTCCTTTTAGATGGTCGTTTTTTCAGAATACTTCGTTTGTTTAGGCTTACTAGAGTGTTTAAACTAGGAAGAGAAAGTAAGTCACTTAAATTGTTTATTAAAGCGCTTTCTGCTGTAAAAAGTGAACTAATGTTTACACTTTTCCTTTCTATTATAACAATTCTTTTTTCAGCATCTGCAATTTATTTCCTTGAAAACAAAGCACAGCCTGAAGTATTCTCAAGTATTACGGCATCTGTTTGGTGGGCAACTATATCATTGGCTACAGTTGGTTATGGAGATATAGTCCCAATAACAATATGGGGTAAAATTTTTGCATCGATAATTTCATTGGTAGGTATCGGAATAGTTGCTATCCCCACAGGAATTATAAGCGCATCATTTGTAGAAGAAATCATCAACTCTAAAAAATAAATTTTGCTCAATACTCATATCTCAAAGATGAAAAAAATAAATTTCATTTTTGCCTTATTTTTTTGCAGTTTAAATGTAATGTCTCAACCTACACTTGCAGGAAAAAAAATACTTGTAGTATACGGAGGTTGGGAAGGCCATAAACCTGAGTTTTTCGCAAAAAAAATAGTTTCATGGCTAGAAGAACGGGAGGCTAATGTAACTCTCTCTAAAACCACCTCATCGTATAGAGATAAAAATTTAATGGCTTCATTAGACTTGGTTGTTCAACATATCACAATGAGTAAAATAAGCAGAAAAGAATCTGAAGGATTAAGAAAAGCTATTGCCAGTGGTGTTGGCTTAGCAGGATGCCATGGAGGACTAGGAGACTCGTTTAGAAATGATACTGAATATCAATACATGATTGGAGGTCAATTTGTAAATCATCCAGGGGGCCAGGTAAAGTATAAAGTAAATATTTCGGATAAAACCGATCCAATTACTCAGGGAATAGATGATTTCGAACTCATAACTGAACAATATTATATGCATATTGATCCTATGATTAGAGTTCTTGCTACAACAAAATTTAATGCAGATCACGATGAGTGGATTGATGGTGTAGAAATGCCTGTAGTCTGGAAAAAACCTTATGGGAAAGGTCGTGTTTTTTATTCTTCGTTGGGACATTCTAAAGATATATTTGAAATTCCTGAAGCTTGGGATTTGATTACCCGAGGAATTGTGTGGGCAGTTAAATAAATTAATTTTCTTTTCAATAATTTGTTTTTTATCCTTCATTTTGGATTATTTTTGTTGTCTTATTGATGAAAAAAACAATTTCGATTATAGGGTCCGGATTTTCATCTCTCTCTGCTGCTTGTTATTTAGCTAAAACTGGATATGAAGTAAGTGTTTTTGAGAAAAATTCTGAGTTTGGTGGTAGAGCTAGACAGTTTAAAGATAAAGGCTTTACATTTGATATGGGACCAAGCTGGTATTGGATGCCAGATGTTTTTGAAAAGTTTTTTAATGATTTTGACAAAAAAAGCAGCGACTTCTACAACTTAAAAAAATTAAACCCTGCATACCATGTTTATTTTGGAAATGATGATTATATAGCAATTCCAGACGAATTAGAGAAAATATGTGATGTCTTCGAAAAAGAGGAAGAGGGTAGTTCAATAGAATTGTTAAAATTTATAAATATGGCTAAAGAAAATTACAAAATAGCCGTTACAGATATGCTGTATAAAATGCCCGGGAATTCACCACTAGAATTAATTTCACTAGATACAATTAAAAGGATCGGTCATTTTTTTACCAATATAAAAAAACAAGTACATAAAAGATTTAAAAACCCGAAATTAAGATCAATCCTAGAATTTCCAGTATTATTTTTGGGTGCTGAATCATCAAATACTCCAGCATTTTATAATTTCATGAATTACGCAGATTTCGGATTGGGGACTTGGCAACCAAATAATGGTTTTTATGATGTTGTAAAAGCCATGATTTCAATTGGTGAGTCCTTGGGCGTGAAATATTATAAAAAATCAAATGTTTCTCAAATAATAACAAAAAATAATTCTGCAATAGGAATTATGGTAAATGATAAAATAATAAATAGTAAATATATTTTGTCAGGTGCAGATTATAATCATACTGAAAAATTACTCCAAAAGTCTGAACGACAGTACTCAAAAGAATATTGGTCTTCCAAAACATTAGCTCCTTCATCATTACTGTTTTATTTGGGTTTTAATAAAAAACTAAAAAACTTAACCCATCATAATTTATTTTTTGATACTGACTTCAACTTGCATTCAAAAGAGATTTATAAAGATCCTAAATGGCCTTCAAAACCGCTTTTTTATGCAAATTTTACTTCAATCACTAATAGCCACACAGCCCCCGAAGGATGTGAAAATGGTTTTATATTAATTCCTATAGCGCCTGGTTTAGAAGACACCCAAGATTTAAGAGAAAAGTATTTTGATATTGTTATCGATAGGATTGAGAAAATAACAAATCAGCAAATCAGAAGTAATATTATTTATAAGAAGTCATTTTGCGTCAACGACTTTATAAATGAATATAATTCTTATAAGGGTAATGCATATGGTTTAGCAAATACATTACTTCAAACATCGTTTTTGAGGCCAAAACTGAAAAGCTCTAAAGTAAATAATCTATTTTTTACTGGGCAATTAACTGTTCCAGGACCTGGTGTTCCCCCAAGTATTGTTTCTGGAGAATTAGTTGCAGATTTAATTAATAAATCTAATCCTTAGGATTTAAAACCCACCAAATAAATTCATATTCGCTGTTTCTTACAGCGATGACTGAGTCTAACAATTCGGTACTTTCAGTTAAAGATGTTCTATATTCCTGCAACTGCCCTTTTACACTCCACTCCCATAGATCTATTCTTTTATATAGGTTATATTTAATGAATTTATCATTTTGGATATACTTTCTGTTTTCTATCCAAAATTCATTATAATCAACATCAACCCATGGTAAGTCGTAAACCCATTTATTTGCAATTCGATTAACAAACTGATTTACATATCGCTCTTCGTTTTTACCGGTATTTTCTATTAAATACCTTAGCTCAGTTCCATCGTAAATTTCAGTCATTTTTAAACCAACTTCTTTTGGCATTAAACGAAAAGTTCCATCTAATTTTATTGCATCAAAATTGACTCGAGGGGGATCAAAAGGATCTCTTTGAGTATACATTCCCATCGGAGAAAAATAATATTTCCCACTTGGCTCTTCTTCATCATCTTGATAATCGATGAAAATACTATCATTATCTTTTTCCCATTTGTCGTATTGTTTTTGATAAAGCTCAGTCACCCATTCAACTTGCTCGATGTAGGCATCTGTGTAAGTAATCATTTTATCAATTTCCTCTCTTAAATTATTTAAATTTTCAATACCGTCATTTCTATTATCTGACTCGCCGCCTTGCTGTTCAATTCCAAAAGAAACAGTCACACCAAAAACAAGAATTATAAATTCTACGATTGACTTTTTAACACGATCCCAAAAATCTTTTATATCAAATCGATCTCCTAAAGTAATGAGTCGTAAAAACCAGTTTAAGTTTTCTTTTTCAATCCCTGCAGAATTATTTGCATCGGCATACTCTTCTCTCGAGATATACCCGTCTTTATTTTTATCAATTTTATCAAAATCGTCCTTTTTACTCATAAATCAAATATAGTAAAGCAATGATTAATGCTAAATTAAATAAAAATGTACTAATTAGTAGTTAAACAACAATTCTTTAAATTTTATTAGTCTTATCAACGAAGGGTATATTTGAATTAAAAATTTCTCTTAATAATTTGAATAGCTCTTCTTCAAAATCATTTAAAACGTCTGTATCAATTGTGAGTGGTTTCTTGATTCTTCCCTGCTTTTGATGGACTGCTAAAAATTGATTGTCAAAATTCTTAAGCGGAATTACTCCAGAATATATAGTATTATTTTTTAATTTATTTTTTAGTGCATAAGCATAAAGCATTACCTGAAAAAGAGCTGCTTTTTTAGGGAGGCTTATCAGTTCCTCCCAACTTTTAAAACTCAAATCAGCAGAGCTAATATTTCCTGTTTTATAATCTATAATTCGGCTGATACCGTTTAAAGTATCAATCCGATCTATGGTTCCCTTCAGAAAAATCTCTTGATTTAATTCTGGGATAAAAACAGCTTCATAAAATTTCTTTTCCAATCCTCTTATGATAATCTCATTACCTTTTTTCACGAAGTCTCTTTCACCTTCTATAAATTTCTTCAGTATACGTATTGTAATCTCATAAATTAAGTAATTCTTCCCTGTAAAAAGAGATCTTTTTTGGTATTGTTTTTTAAAACTCGAGTTTACTTTTTCAGGAAGCATTTTTAAGATTTCCTCATAATCTTTATAAGATAACACTTCGCCTAAATAAGGTTTATACAAGTTTTCCAAAACCTCGTGGATAATTGTTCCTTTTTCTGCAGCATTTATATCGATTTCAACTTCGTCGTTTAATTTGATTTTTAAAAGTCGTTGTTCATAAAAAAGATAAGGATCACGGATATATTGTGTTAAAGAAGAGGGAGAAAATCCTTGAATACCAACTTCGTTTAGTTGATTCATTACCGCTGGGGTTTTAATTGCTTTTTTAATGTCTTTATTTTGTCTCTCAAGTTTAAAATTCAAGTGTTTTAAACTCAGGTTATGATTTGGTCTTTTGAAATATTCTAGCTGCATTAAAAATCGACTCTTTTCTCCTGAAAAAAGACCTTCAGGAGCATCATTATAAAACAAACTAATTTTTTTTGCGCGTTGAAGTAATCTAAAGAAGTGATATGCATACAAATGATCTTGTTCAATAAAGGTATTAAATCCAAACTTTTTCCTCACATCAAATGGAATCCAAGAGAAAAGAGTTTTACCGTAAGGAAGAATTCCTTCATTTACATGAGTTACTATTACGTGATCAAAATCTAAAATTCGTGTTTCTAAAAGTCCCATGATCTGAACCCCTTTAAATGGATCACCTTTTAAGTCTAAAGTCTCATTGTCAAGTAATTTTGAAAATAACAACTCAATGTCTTTTACTTTTTTTAATACAGGGGTAGATTGATTTATATTGAATAAGTCCCTCCACATAACACTTATTTGCGTTATGCAATGAATCTCCAGATTTGAAAACTTATTTAAAATCAAATACTCTTTAATTATTTCAGAAAGTGATAGCATTCTCTCTATTAGAGAAATAGAGGTTTCAAAAGGCATGAAAATAAGATCTCCTATTACTGATTTTCCTAAAACATGCTTTGATTTTAAATTTGAGCTGCGTTGGACTTTCTGTTGTTTAATTATTTTTTTTATTGGAATTCCTGAAGCTTCCAAAAGGGTCATTACTGTCCTTTCTTCAATAATTGCTTCGACCGCTGATAAGGGATAACTCCCATCAATATTCGTTTTTAGCAACTCCAAGAGTTTTAAAAAAAACTTCCCGGATCCAAAGTTCTTTAATGGATACCCCATTGAGGCATTCCATGGAATTCCCTCCGAGGAGATAGACGTCAAGATTGGATGTAAAAGTCTCTCATCTCCTAAAACAATAACAATGGAGTCATCAGGGTTTTTAAGATAGGTCTCAATAGCAAGTTGAGCCGCAGCAATGGCTTGGGATAGGTTTTTACTTACATTAATTATTTCAATTTGTTTATTTTTTGAAAAATGATTGGAAAATTGTGAGGTAAACTCTTGCTTTAAAAAGGTCCATTCTTTAATGTAAGTTCTGATGAAATGACCTGCACTATGGTAGGGGTCTTCATAAAAATATTTGTCTAGATCCCACAAAATTGTAGCCCTTTCTTCAGCAATTAATTCTTGAATAATTACTTCTTCTGCTTTGGTAAGTGCATTAAATCCGACGAAAAAGTGGAAAGGGTTTGCAGATAGAATATAATGCCCTAAATTTTGAGTGGCCTCTCTATATTGTAGCCCAGAATAGCCGAGCTGTTGACTTTGGAGCTTCTTGTAGAGTTGATTGTAATACAGTGGTACCATTTCTTGGAATTTAAAAAACTGTTTGCCTAAATCCCCCAATTTTTTTGGGTCCCACTCCTCAATTTTTTCAACCGCTCCCATGAAACTGAAAATCAAATTGGCATCAACCATCTGCGCATCTATTTCATTAAACTCTTGAAGGAGTAAAGGTGCCCAATTTAGGAACTGATCAAAAGAGTTTTGCTCTTTTTTAGGAGTATGTTCTTGATATATTTTGTAAAAAGTAAAAAGTAGGTCAATATTTGTCACTTTCTCAACCCCAGATAAATCATATATAAATTCCTCTATACTTAGTATTTGGGGGGCGAAAGCTACTCCTTCAAGTTCATTTTTTATTGCTTCTTTTAAGAATTTTATTGCTCGTATAGTAGGAACAATAATCCTTATCTGACTCAAATCTTTAGTAGAGTTTATTATTTTTTTCGCAACGTCATTTAGAAAAGATTGCATTGTTTAGATATTATAAAGTCGGTCATGAGTTTTTATATGAACTTTCATAAATCCAGGAATTATCTAACCTATGGAAATCACTTTAATTTCCTTATCAATGTATACCAATTTTGAAAATATATGATTAAACCCTAACGCTCTTAAAGCCTCTGCATAAGTCTCAACCTGTATTTTATCCTCAGCTCTCGGAATTCCTGTTTTATAATCTAAAATTGTTGCTCTACCTTCTTGGGAAATGTTAATCCGGTCAGGTCGTAAAGTTGGTCCATTGGGGATCAGAATCTCTTGCTCGCATAGCACTTGATCAGTTCCCTCAAAATACTTTTTCAACTGTGTGTGTGTAATAATTTGATTGACTGTTTCTTTCAGCTCTTGTATGTTGAGTTCCGAAAGTAGTTTAGAGTTTATTTCTTCTTCCACAACTTCTCTAAACATCTCCTTATTTTTAATTTTCGCTAAAAGTTCGTGGATGAGTAATCCTTTTTCTTGTGCGATCAAAATCTCATTGGAAACACTAGAAGGAACAATTAAATTTTCTTTCCACCTATTGGAAATACCTAAATATATATGCAGCTCTTTCTCTTCCTTCGAGTCTTCTCTATTTGATTTAGTAGCTTCTGGATCCCCTAATTCAAAAGGGGAATTTTCATCTAACTTTTTACCTTGTGCCATTATATATGAGTCAAATAAATCTGCATATGTTATAGACCCACCCACATCAACTGCCTGAGTCAAAATATAAAGTTGATTTTTAGCTCTTGTCAATGCAACATAAAGAACATTCAATGCATCCAGCTCTTGGGACAAAAGCTGCTCGTTATAAAGGGCTTCTCCATCACTCCCGTAGAGTGGTAATTGCCTTGAAAAGTTAAACCATCCCCATTGGACATTTGCTACAGTAGAATTTCGAAATGAATACCAAATTTTCTCTTTTAAATTTGGATGAAGTGGAGAATCCATAAAAGGTAAAATAACAACAGGAAATTCTAGTCCTTTTGCCTGATGGATTGTCATTATAGAGATTGCATCGGTGTTATCAGGAGTTGATAAAAGTAGCTTTTCTGATTGAATCTCCCAATGGGATAAATACTCTAAAAGTGAAGTTCCTTTTTGTGAAGAAAATTCAAAGACATCCTCCATAAAAGTTAAAACGAAAGGATCGTTGGAGTCAAGTTGGTGAAAAGATGCAATAATGAAATCTACAGACTCGATCAAAGACAATCCAAGTAGTTCTTTAGGATTGAAATTTGAACTTAATATTTTATTTAATTGATTGAAGAATTCGTAGGTTGGAAGATGAATTAGACTACTAACAATAAGATGATAATCATCATGTATACTTTCCTCAAATTTCCAAAATTCATCAAAAATAATTTTATGTTGAGCTGCATTATTTGGTCGAATTAAGAGTTTGAGAACTGCCAGTATTGTTTGAACTTGAGTTGAATTTCCTACCGCTAGTGAATCTGAGGAAAGAATATCATATCCTTGAGCAATCAGACCCTCACCTATAGCAATCGATTGTTTCTTTAAACGAACCAAAACTGCAATTTCATTTTTCTCAAACCCATGCTCCTTTGCCTTATTTATTGCTGAAATAGTTTCTCTGATGTAAAGTGGTATTTTATCTTTCTGATTTCCCCCTTTTGGAATAGCTTTTATCTGTACAAATCCGCCTGTATTTTTAAACTGCTGTTGGCATTCTTCACCGTAAATTGATTCGATTTCTTGACTTTCTAAAGCAGTTGTCAAATGAGAAAAAAAACTGTTATTAAAAGATACGATTGCAGCGTCTGAACGATGATTAACTTCCAAACGTTTTATCTGAGGCGCTATTTGAAATGGGTTTGATTGTTTTTTCAAAAGTTGGATAAACTGCATAATATCACCCCCTCTCCATCGATAAATAGCTTGCTTAGGGTCACCAACCAAAACAAGTGATCCTTGTTCACCTGACAATGACTCAGACTCAAGTGTATTTCCAATTAAAGGAACTAAATTGGACCATTGAAGTAATGAGGTGTCTTGAAATTCATCTAAATAATAATGCTGATAGCGTTCACCTAAACGGGCATAAATATAGGGTGCATCTTCAGCTTGAACCAATAAACTGATTTTATGATTAAACTCTCCAAGAAGCCTGATTTCTCTTTCATTTTGAAGCACTTCTAATCCTTGTTCAATTTGTTGTAAAATCAATCTAGGAGTCCAATATTTAAGTGTTTTTTCTATTAGTAAGTAAAAGCCTACCTCTTTTTTTATATTTAAAAACAATGAAAGAAATTCTGGGAGTAAATAATCTATAATTTGCTTTTTTGAAG
>JAQWNZ010000061.1 GCA_029246125.1 Flavobacteriaceae bacterium | reverse complement strand
AACATTATTGGATGTAAACGATCTTATAAAAGTTATGGAAGATGATGTTTATTTTATTTATTGGAAACTTTACTAAAGTTCAAAATATATTCTAATAACTCCTCCCAAGCGGAGGGTTTTTATTTTACACCAATGGATACAATCCAAATCCCTTCAAATCCATTGATATCATTGACTTAACCTAAGATATATAAAAGGCATTTTAGGGGGAGTTGTTTGGGGAAAGTGTGGATATGTGATGGAAGAAAATTTAGTTACATCGTTATGATACTACAGAAATTCTAGGGAATATAGGCTTTAGTGTTTTTCCAAATCAAGAAACTTTATTTCAGAGAGCTCCTCTTTTATGGGCAGAGGGTTATACCTGTAGTGGTCTTTTTGCACCTTAACAAAAGTAGGTGCACTAAAGTGGGTTAAAGCCAATAGAATCATCTTAATTTTATCTTTTCCTTTCGAGTGACACAAATGTTCAAAATGACACAATTTTAATTTCAAAGTGACACAGGACTGACACAAACTAACAAATTTGTATAATTTAAGGTGATGCTGTAAGGTAGAATATCAGGCTTTACAACACTTTCACGACTTGATTTAAAGCTCTACCCAGTCTACAATAATCTGTCCTAGATTCCAGCTTGGGATATAGTAATTATATGGTGAATCCTGAAGAATCTCATCAAAAATCCGTTTTTGTAAAATAGATGAATTCCCTGTAATTATAGTTAAAGAAAAGGAGCCTTTACGTTTTTCGTTATCTAAAGATTCTCTAACTTTTTCTAGAGCTTGTTTATGGCGAATAAGATGAAGATCTATAGTTTTAATATATACTAGTTTTAATAAATTAACTAATAGTTTTAATTACTTCTCGCTAAGAGATAACGCTCAATATGCATTTTATCTAGAGAATCAGAATCACCATATTGTTCTCTTAATTCTGAAAGTCTAACATGTAATCTTTCTTGAACACTTTTATAATTTTGATTACCATAAAGGTTATTCATTTCTGAAGGATCTTTTTCTAAGTCGTAAAGTTCCCATTCATCTATGTCATAATAAAAATGCATCAATTTATAGCGATCTGTGCGAATACCATAATGGCGTTTTACCATATGAACAGATGGATATTCATAATATGTATAATAAATAGCATCTCTCCAACCACTCACTTTTTGATTTACTATACCTCTGAAGGAATTTCCTTGCATATCTTCAGGTTTTTCAACTCCTGCATAATCTAAAAATGTTGGAGCAAAATCAAGATTTTGAATCATTTTATTTACTACTGATCCAGCTGGAATTTCTTTAGGGAAACGCATTAATATTGGCGTTCTTAGGGATTCTTCATACATAAAACGTTTATCAAACCAGCCATGCTCACCAAGATAAAATCCTTGATCAGAAGTATATACAACTATGGTGTTTTCAGTCAAACCTTCTTGGTCAAGATAATCCAAAACTTCACCAACACCATCATCAACAGATTGAATGGTTCTTAAATAATCTTTTATATAACGATTAAATTTCCATAGGGCAAGTTTATTACCCTCCAAATTCTGACTTCTCATATCATCATTTTTTGGAGTATAAGCATTAAGCCAAGCTTGTTTTTGCTCTGGGTTAAACCTTTCCAATTCTTTTTCAAATCCTGTATCATTGCCATATGGATCTGTAAGCATTTTGAAATCATGTCCCCATCTCGCATGACCTCCTTTTCCATTTGCTTCAGCAATTTGTTTTTCAGATGCAGCTATTAACATTTCTTGAGTTTTTGCTGCTGTACCTCTATTTGAGTAGTTATCAAAAAAGTTTGAAGGAGGGTTAAAAGTTTTATCATCAAAAAGGGAAAGGTATTTTTCTTCAGGTTTCCAATTTCTATGTGGGGCTTTTTGATGGTAAAGAAGTAGAAAAGGCTCCTCTTTTTTACGTTTATTTTTGAGCCAATCTATTGCCAAATTTGTCGTTATAGATGTAACATATCCTTCAATACGTTCCTTGATTCCGTTGATTATAAAATCTGGATTATAATAATGCCCCTGGCCGGGCAAAACAGCTGAATAGTCAAATCCTTGAGGAAGACCTCTAAGATGGATTTTTCCTATAAGTGCAGTTTGATAACCAGACTTCTGAAGGTGTTTTGCAAAATTATCTTGATCCCAGTTAAAGTCTTGGACATTATCTACTTTCCCATTTATAAAACTGTGTTTTCCAGTTAGCATTACAGCTCGACTAGGTGCGCATATTGAGTTTGTGACAAAGCTATTTTGAAACAAGACTCCCTCATTTGCAATTCGATCAATATTTGGGGTTTTATTTAAGCCATAATCGTAAGCGCTAATTGCTTGATAAGCATGATCATCAGACATTATAAAAACTATATTAGGGGGTGTCTCAAATTTTGAATCACAAGAAAATAATGTAACTAGCAACAACCCTGTAGAAAAAATTTTTTTAATCATTTTTTTGCTTTCATTTAAAGGTAAAAATTTTTAATTAATTTTTTGAACTATTATTTGTATCCGAATCTTTTCAATTGATGTGTACTTGATCGCCAATTTTTAGAAACTTTTACATAGAGTTCTAAATGGATTTTTTTACCAAAGAATTGTTGGAGAGATTTCCTCGCTCCAATTCCTACTCGTTTTAATGCGCTTCCTTTATGACCAATAATAATTCCCTTTTGAGTTTCCCGCTCAACCAAAATTACTGATCGTATTTTAATAATTTTAGGCTCCTCATTAAATTCTTCAGTAATGACTTCTACCGAATAGGGAATTTCTTTTGAGTAACGTGCTAATATCTCTTCACGTATTGCTTCATTTACAAAAAAACGCTCTGGCTTATCAGTGAGCTGTTCTTTTGGGAAGTATGCTGGTGAAATGGGCAGATTTGAAATCAAAGTGTTTAAAAGCTCTGGGATATAAAAACCTGTTAAGGCTGAGATTGGATATATATTTGCTTTAGGGAATAAGCTTTTCCAGTAGACAACTGAATTTTCAAGTGCCTCTTGGCTGATCTGATCAATTTTGTTAATTAGTACATATAAGGGTGCTTTTGTGTTTTTAATTTTTTCAAAAAACTTTTCATCTTTCAATTCTTTTTCCTCAGCAGTAACCATATAAAGCAATACGTCAGCATCAACTAATGCTTCTTTTACAAAATTCATCATCGAAGTCTGCATCTCATAATTTGGTTTAATAATTCCTGGTGTGTCTGAAAGCACTATTTGAAAATCCTCTCCATTAATAATCCCAAGGATTCTATGTCTAGTTGTTTGAGCCTTATGTGTGATGATGGACAGCTCCCTTCCGACTAAAGCATTCATCAAAGTTGATTTCCCTACGTTAGGATTACCAATTATACTTACAAAACCTGACTTATGCTTTTTTGACTCCAAATAAAGAATTTTTTAAAGATAATGATAATAAATAGTGAACCATTGAGATGATAATTATCTCAAAATTATATTTTCATTAAATACCAATTTTAGTTTTTATAATCATTTTACATCAGATTTAGAATTGAAAATTACCTGTTTTTCGTTTAAAAAAGCTGAAACAGGATTACCTTTAATTAAAATCAATAAGCTATTTGTTTTAGAAACAGACAATTCAATTATACTCCCACGAAAATTAATCTTAAACGAGAATGATTTCCATGCTTTAGGTAGTTGAGGAGAAAAATAAATAGCATTATCTTTTATGCGCATACCACCAAAACCTTTAACAATACTTAACCAGGTTCCTGCCATGGATGTAATATGGAGCCCCTCATGAACCTCTGCATTATAGTCATCTAGGTCTAAACGAGAAGTTTGTAAATAAAAATCATAAGCTTGATCTACTCTTTCAAGCGAAGCAGCAAGTACCGCATGAATTGATGGAGAAAGGGAAGATTCATGTACAGTATAGGGTTCATAAAAATCAAAATTATTTTTTAGCTGTTCATTTGAAAAATGGTTTTCAAAAAAATAGAACCCCTGCAAAACATCTGCCTGTTTTATGTAAGGGGAGCGTAAAATTCTATCCCAAGACCAATGTTGATTTATTGGCCTTTCCTCAGAAGGAATTACTAAGGTCTTTTTAAGGTCTTTATCTAAAAAACCGTCCTGTTGTAAAAAGATATCATTTTTTTTGTCATAGGGTAAATAAATATTTGATGCCTTTTCTTCCCAATCAATTACCTCAGGATTCGATAGATCAAGTCTTTCCTGAATTGTTTTGTGTACTTTAGGTTTATCTTTGGAAATTTGTATTAAGCGCTTACAAGTATATTCCATACACCATTTGGCAGCATAATTTGTATACCAATTGTTGTTTACATTATTTTCATATTCGTTGGGTCCTGTAACACCTAGCATTACATACTTCTTTTTTTCTTTTGAAAAGCTGATTCGTTGAGACCAAAACCTAGAAATACCTACAAGTACATCAATGCCTTTATTTTCGACATATGTCGTCTTTCCTGTGTAACGTTCATAAGCATAGATTGCATGAGCAATCGCAGCATTTCTGTGTATTTCCTCAAAAGTGATTTCCCACTCGTTATGACATTCTTCACCGTTAATAGTTACCATTGGGAAAAGGGCTGCGCCTCCTGTAAATCCTAATTTAACAGCATTTTCAATTGCTTTTTGTAAGTGATTATAGCGGTAATTAAGTAGATTTTCTGCTACAGACTCATTTTTAGTTGCGATATAAAAAGGAAAACAAAAGGCTTCGGTATCCCAGTAAGTGCTACCTCCATACTTTTCACCTGTATATCCTTTTGGACCAATGTTAAGTAATGGATTTTTACCAGTATATGTTTGATTGAGTTGAAAGATATTAAATCGTATTCCTTGTTGGGCTTTAATATCATCTTCAATGGAAATATCAGCCATTTCCCAAATTTCATCCCAATTTGATTTTTGTAAATCTAATAAGGCATCAAACCCCTTTGAAAGCGATTCTAAAGCAATTTTTTTAACATGTTTTTTATGCTTTTGTTGCGACTGTTGAAGTGAGGAGCAATAACCACCTACCTTTTCAACCATCACTTCTTCATTAGGGGCTAAATTGGCCTCAAATACGTAAGATATTCGCCCGCTAGATTTTTCTAGAGAATATTCTTTAGAGGGAATAGAGTTTTTATAGAAAGAAACCCCTTGATAAGTACAAAGATCAAATTCAGACTTAAATGTTTTGGTATGAAGCATGGCAAAATTTTCATCGATAGATTGACTCTTCAGTTCCCAAAATTGGTCATCCCAGTTACTGTCTTTGTTCTTAATATTAGCGTCAATATAAGGGCAAACTTTGATGTTTGCAGCAACATTATGAATCTTAACAGAATACTTTATACACCCCAATTCCTCTTGGAAAAGAGCTAAAAATCTTGTAGCAAATATTGAAAGATTAAGGCCTTCATGAGTAGTAAGTGTGACCTGTCTAGTGTATAACCCAGTTCGCATATCAAGTGTTCTCAGGAATTTTTGTATCGTAACTTTATTAAGATCTAACTTTACATTATCGTAATAAACGTCAATACCAATCCAATTTGGCGCATTTAGCACTTTAGCAAAATATTCTGGATACCCATTTTTCCACCATCCCACTCTTGTTTTGTCCGGATAATAGACGCCGGCAGCATAACTCCCCTGAAAGGTTTTTCCCGAATAGTATTCTTCGAAATTAGCACGATGTCCCATAGCACCATTCCCCAAACTAAAAATACTTTCTGATGCTTCGACTTTATTAGGGTCAAAAGAGTCCTCAATTATTTTCCATGGATCAGATTTGATATGATTTGATTTCATGTTTAACCTGAGATTTGATTAAGTAGATCGATTGATAAATTTTTAGAATTTTCTATTACAAGGTTTGCTGTATGAAGTTCATTTGATTTACCTATTCCAATAACTTTCATGTTTGCTGATAAAGCAGCTATTATGCCTGCTGGCGCATCTTCTACAACCACACAATTTTTTGGTAGAAGATTCATTTGTTTTGCCGCTTTAATAAAAACTTCAGGGTTGGGCTTTGATTTTGAAACATCATTTCCATCTACAATGACATCAAATAAAGTCAATAGGCCAATTTTTTTTAGTACTAAACGCGCGTTTTTACTTGCAGAACCTAGGGCAATACAAATGTTATTTGCTTTTAGTTGATTAATCAATGACATAATTCCAGGTAAGATGTGTTCTGGTGTTAATTTAGCACATAATTCAGTATAAATTTCATTTTTTCGATTTGCTGCATGCTCAAGTTCTTCAGAGGATAAATTAATTTCAGCCCATTCAGCAATTTTAAGAACGGAGTCCATTCTACTAACCCCTTTTAATTTTTCATTATCATTATATTTAAGCTCATAATTCCATTCGGATGCGATTTTTTTCCATGAATTAAAATGAAACTTAGCAGTATCTACAATTACTCCATCTAGATCAAAAATTACCCCTTTAATTTTAGAATTGATATCTAATGGCATTTTTTTCGGTAATTAAAAGATTACAAATTCCTGATATAAATAGAGAGACCCCAGCAGCAACTATTGCAAAAATGGATTCGTCACCAAATAGACTTGCAGCAAAATTTACTCCATTTAGTGCAGCAATAATTTGTGGTATTACGATAAACATATTAAAAACGCCCATGCTAATTCCCATTTTTTCTTGATCAACGACACTAGAAAGCATAGCGTAAGGCATTGATAAAATGCTGCCCCAAGCAATACCAACGCATACAAACCAAAATTTTAAAAGATCCGGATTAGGGAACCAATACATGGCAATAAATCCAAAACCCCCAATAAAAAGGGAACCCATATGAATCATCCGTCTATTAATTGTTCGTTTTGCAGTATAAAAACTTAAAAAAAGAGCAAAAGCCATAGACGAAAGTCCATATAAACCCATGTTCGAACCTACAAGGTTAGAAGCTTTCTGGAAATCAGTATTTTCTTTTTGAAATTGGATTTTATCTTTAGGGTCTTCTAAATCGAATTTTTCCTCAATAGGCATGGGGGATTTATAAACGTGTTCAGTTAGGGCTGGATTTGCTAAACTCCACATTGCAAAAAAGGCAAACCAACTAAAAAACTGAACCAAACCAAGTTTTAACATGGTTTTAGGCATGGTTATAATGTATTCAAAAATCTCACTCAAAAGATTTCCGTTTTCTTTTTTCTCTTTAAATACATTTAAATCTTCGGGAGGATATTCTTTTGTAGTAAAAACAGTATATAAAATACTTGAAAGAAACACAAAGGCACCAATTGAAAAAGCAATCTTCACACTCATTGGAATAATTCCAGGTAGAGCGGAATCGCTTACTCCTAGGGCAGATACTGCCCAAGGTAAATTACTTGCTATCCATGTTCCAATACCAATAATTAGTGTTTGAATTATAAATCCATATGAACGTTGCTGCTCCTGTAATTTATCAGCGACCAAAGCACGAAATGGTTCCATACTGATATTAATAGAAGCATCTAAAATCCACAAACATCCAACTGCAACCCATAATAAAGGTGAGTGAGGAACAAAAAAAAGTGTAAAAGAACTTAAAACGGCTCCAACAAGAAAAAAAGGCCTTCTGCGTCCCCAGCGTGGGTGCCAGGTATGATCACTCAGGTAGCCGATAATAGGTTGTACAATAAGTCCTGTCAAGGGAGCTGCAATCCACAATAATGGGATCTCATCTTTTGATGCACCAAGAGTCTGAAAAATTCGAGACATAAATCCACCCTGTAAAGCGAAACCAAATTGTATTCCCAAAAAACCAAAACTCATATTCCAGATATCCCAGAATTTTAGGAGAGGTTTTTTCATGTTATTAAAAATTAGACTTTTAAAAGCATTAACTAATTAAAAAATATAGGAGTGAAATTTATCTATTATGAAAGCTAATATAAATTAAATTAAAGGCTTCTAAAAATTTAAATCTATATTTCATTTTTTGAAACTAATTTGGATTATGGATTTATATTTGTGAATCTATATTATCTTTCTCTAACTCCGGTTATAATTGAGTTGGCCTTGTGGAGCTATCACAATTTTAAACCTTTTGATAATCAAGACATAGCAAATATTAAGGATAAAAATGAATTACACCTGGCAATCATTGAAAGATATAAATCAAAAACGGTTACACTATAATCGTATAACCGTTTTTTATTATTTTGTTTAAAAGCACCCTGCCATGAGAGTGATTGTTTTGTGATTAATTATTTTAATGGAGATACTTTGAACTTCATTGTTTGTGCAACAAAATCAACAATTCCACTAACGATCATAATATTACCATCTGTCACATTATCATAAGAATACATTTTGAAGATTGGACCTTCTTT
>JAQWNZ010000059.1 GCA_029246125.1 Flavobacteriaceae bacterium | reverse complement strand
ATTTTGGGATTTCTATAATAAAAAAATCGACATTTATTTATTTTTTATCTACTTGTATTTCCTTGCCAAAAAGTTAATTTCGAGTATTAAACCCAAAATATATGGTGCAAAAAAAATGAAAAATTCCTGGCGGTCGAATTTTCCATCCAAATTAAACTTGGGATAGAAAAAAAATATATATGTAGCTAACTTTATAGATATTGTAAGTAAATAGATAAAAGCTAGATTGTTAGTTTTTTTACGAATCCCCCAATCCAATAGTAAAATGGCAAGCATTGCCATTATAATGTTAATACTATAACTCTGGAATAAAAATAATTTTTCTGATAGATTAAATTGAATGTGTAGAGCTAGTCCTAAGCTCATCGTAACTAAAACTAGAATAAAAAAATTAAAGATATTTTTCACTCTTTATTCCAAAATTTCTTGCTCTGCTTGTAAACAAGCCAAATTATTGCCAGTATGCCAAAGGCGGATAGTAAAAGTGAAAAAAAATTGCTTAATAAATTATATTTTATATCCAAGTAGTTGCCAAGTTTAACTGATACAAACATAATTATAGCAATCTGAAAAGATAAGCTTGAAAAAATAAGCCATTTATTAGGCTGTTTTTTCATGTGAATCATTTAATTTTTTAACGCCTTCCTGCGAAGAATGCATTTTACATTGGGCGTTAAAAGTTGCTCCAGCTTCCACAATAAGCTTTTGAGTACTTACATCTCCTTCAATGTTTGATGTTGATTTCAGACTCAAGATTCCTGAAACAATAAGCTTTCCTTTAAAAAGACCCTCAATTTCAGCATTCATGCAAGTAACTTCTCCAACAACTTTAGCTTGTTTCCCTAAAATTACTTTTCCTGTAGTGTCCAGGTTACCCTCAACCTTTCCATCTATTCGTATATCTGATTTCGCCTTAATTGTACCCTTTAGAGAGGTGTTTTGGTCAATCTTGCTGTATTGTCCGTTAGTGTCAATTCCCTTCATTTTGAAATATTTTCCAGTTTTTGTTTTTCATTATGGTTCGATATTGGGACGCTAAAGCTACAAAATTCTTGCTATTTAGTTTAATTAATTCAGACATCACGCTATTATTTTCAATTCTTTTTATTTCTTTAGAATCCCTAATACCGTGAACAACAATAAATATATGTTCTTCGTTAAATGGGTCTAGACTAACTGTCCATCTTCTTTTTGATTTCTTTAAAATTTCTTTTAGCTGTTCAAGAAAGAAATTTGCCTGAATTGATTCACTCGATGAAAATGGGAAAATCCACTTATAATTCTTGTAAATGATCCCTGTTTCCTTAAGGTTATTATTAAGCTCTATTTTTTCAACAATAGACTTTGCATTTTTGGCTTCCTTAGTTGCGCTATAATTAGATAAAACTTGAGCTAAAGCTTTTTTCCATTCATCTACTCCTTTTAACCTCCCAATAATATGTGCTTTTAACAATGCCGTTTTGGGCTCAATAGGGCTTCCGCCTGCCAAGACCAATAAAGGTTCTATTTCCTCCAAAGCTTCAATAAAGTGTTGATTTTTAAATAGGGTAAGAGCTTTTTTATAAAGTTGCTCAGGGGTTCTTTGTTCAATGATATCATTGTTCTCAAGATTTGAAATCAGTTGTGCAAATGGCGTCATTGGATATCCCTCTATTAAGGCTTTTTTGTATTTTTCTGCAGTTGTTGAATTTGTTTCAGATGCCATTCTGAAGAGATGATAAAGAGCTTGGGCTTTTATTTCATTAACTGTTTTCTGATTTATCAGATAATCTAAGCGGCTTTTAGCTAAATAGAAGTTTTTAAATTTTTCTTTGTAAATCATTCCGAGCTGGAGATATGCTTTGTGATTTATCATTTTAATACTATCACGTTCAGCTTTAGTTTTGGGTAGTGAAAGAACAAAACTTTCAGGGGTAATTTTAAATTTTTGAGATTGACGATTTAAATCAGCTGAGTTATTTTTATTTGTTAGGCTTATATTTTCAATTGCAAATGCGCTGCGCCAATTATCTACATTTGGGCGGTTCCCCCACTTAGCCAAATAATTTTGTTTTCCTTGTAAAATTAAATTTGGATTATAAAAATAAAATGAACCTTCAGATTTTTTTAAGAATTGATCTCTTCTATTATTACTTGAATCTTTATTTATTTTTTTAGCTATCAATTGTTTTTCTTTAATGTGATTTTTGAAATATTCAATCTGTTCATCTTTTGACATTGATAGTATTCCTAATATACTATCCGTTTCCTTGACAATTTGCTCGTACAAAATTATATCAGTTAGATTATCCCGTTGACGTTTTAATTGATTGTATCTAGATGTCGATGGTTCAAAAAGGGGGAGCAATCTGTCTAGGTATTGTCCTGTTTTTAAATAAAAGCTATTTTGAAAATAATACGCTGCTAAGTCTTGATAATTCTCAATCTCTGTGAAGGAATCTATTAAAGAGGCTTGCAATGATTTTTGAAAATATACTAATGCTAGGCTGTCTTTGCCTTCTTGTAGATATGTCTTAGCGATTGCCCTATGAATTTTATGCTCAAAAGGTTCATTTTCGTAGTTTTTGAGAAGCTTGTCTATTCGATCGCGCTTTTCTTTAGAGGTTAATATGGATGTAAGTTGAATCTCCTTTATTTTTGCTTGGACTAAAATATTTCTTGGGGCTTTTCGTTTTAATTTACTTATTTGAGTATATTTCAAACAGGCACTGTCTTTTAGAGTAAGTTTTTCCAATAATTGGCCAGAAATAAATAAATAGCGTGCTTTATTTTTTCGCTTTGGCTCATGGTTAGCTGCTCTTCGAATATAAAAAGAAGCTGAGTCTAATTGTTTTAATTGAATGTATGCGTCTGCTAATGTTGCATTGGCTAAAGGGTAAAACTTATTCTTTTCTGATAAAGATTGAACTAAAGGGCTCATATTTTCAACAGCCAGCTCAATATTGTTTAGGCGAATGTTCGTTTTTTCCCTCCAAATTTTACCTTCTAGATACACATTGGGATTAGCTCCGCTCTCCAAAAGAAAATTAAACGCCTCTAAAGCTGGAAAAAACCTTCGATCAAAATACCTTGCTTTTCCCAAAAGCATATAAGCCTCATCAATTTGGGTATTGTATTGAGTTTCTTCAATTTTAATTGAATGCTTTTGAATTGCTTTTACTGCTTTCTCCTCGGCTCTTTCAAATCCTGGGACAATAGTTGTCTCGTCAAAATTTTCACCCCTCAAATTAATTGGCTCTACCGGTAAAAGATCATAAAAATTTTCTTCAAAAGCTTTGAATAAAATTGTTTCCCCAACTGAATATGCCTCTTTTCCATTAAATAAGACGTTATATTTAGTCGTCAGGGCATGATAGTTCTTGTTGACAAAACCTTTTTTGGTTGTGCTGCATGATATTGACACCCCTATGAGGAGTGAAAGAATCCATAAAGAGAAATCTTTATTAAGCATAAGAAATCATTGTAGTTTAATAACTAAAAAAGATTCTGTTTAGTATATTCTCAGATTCACAAATTGCAAAAATATATCTCCTATTCCATAACTAACTAAAATATTTTTTTTGATTTAAAATTTTCTCATTAAAATCCGACCACTATTCGTATTGCTAGCTATAAATAATATTGAGTGACCTAAAAACACTTTAAAAAGTATAGACATATTTTTTACATTTGCATAAAAAGCTATGCCAACATTTCATCCCTTTAAAGTGTCTGAAATTGAAAGGATTACAAAAGATGCTGTAGTCATCTCTTTTGAGGTCCCCTTTCACTTGAAGTCCTCATACTCGTTTATTTCTGGTCAATACATATCACTTGAGGCAGAGATTAATGGTGTACATGTAAGACGTTCCTATTCTCTGTGTTCAACTCCTGAGCAACCCGTTCTGAGTGTCGGTGTCAAAGAAGTCCCAAAAGGTATTTTTTCTTCATACATTAATCAATCGATTAGAGTAGGTGATTCCCTTAATATAAGCCCACCAGAAGGTCGATTTTTTTATGATTCTAAAAACGAAGATCATTCAATTCTTGCTATTGCTGCAGGGAGTGGAATTACTCCTGTATTCTCGATTTTAAATTCTTTTTTGACGAATAATAAATTTGGAGTAGTCACTCTTATTTACGGAAATAAAAGCCCAGAGCAAACTATGTTTTATAAGGAGTTAAAAACTTTGGAAGAAAAACATCCTAAACAATTAAAAATTTTTTGGGTTTTTAGCCAATCGAATGAAGAAGGTGCTCTTTTTGGTAGAATCGATGATTCTGTCATTAATCTTGCTCTCAACAAACAGCACAAATTGCCTGACCACTCGTTCCTTTGTGGACCTGAGCCAATGATTTTAGAAAGTAAGAAAGAACTTATTAATAGAGGTGTTTCAGAAAAAGCTATTCATCTTGAATTGTTTACGGCAAGTAGCGAGACTAAAGAAATTCAAAATAAAGCAGATAAGGGACATTTTACTTTAACCTGTGACGATGTTACTCACAATCTGAAGCTGGTCCCAAATAAAACTTTACTGGATATTGCATTAAATTCAAGGATAGAGGTGCCTTATTCATGCCAAGGAGGTGTTTGCAGTAGTTGTATTGCAAGGGTAAAAGAGGGAAAAGCTAGCATGTTAACTAACCAAATTCTTACAGATTCAGAGGTTGAAGAAGGGTTGGTCTTAAGTTGTCAAGCTGTCGCTCAATCTGAATCTATTTATCTAGACTATGATGATGTATGAGCAAAATAAAATTTTGAGCTAACGGCAATTATTATTAATGAACATACGAGAATATCTCTCCAAAAATCTTTTTTAATCTCTTTTATCCCTATACCTATAAAATAAGCTGCTGGGATTAAACTCATTGACCATTTCCCTTCGCCAGAGTAGAGATTAAAATATCTAAAAAGAACGGCAATAATTAACCAAAAAATCATAAATATATTTAACATTTTGTTTTGAGAGTTGAATTTAAGTTCCCTCTTTTTGTTATAAAAGAATGCGATTAAAAATGCTATTACAATCAAAGTAATCCAAATAAACTCATTTTCAGTAAAATTATTGGCTGTCGAAATATTTACTGACATGAATTCTGACTTATGATAAAAAAAATCCCCTGTTATTAAATATGTGAACATTAATAGTAATTGCAATGTTACTGCTACACTTAATATCAAAGAAATTATGGATTTTTTAGTATCGGTAATATACCTTAATAGAAAGAATATTGAAAAGAAAAAAAATGACAGATTTATATTGACAAAACTCATTATAGTATAAATAATTCCCAAACTAAAAATCGATTTCAATATTGATGAATTATTGAAGTCTCTAGAAAATATATTTAAAGAAAAAAGTATAAGTGTTCCAATTAAAATTTTTTGAATATCTAATCCCCCATCAATGTACAAGAAAAAAATACAAACTGGGAGTGAAATCAAATATTGAGAGCCAAATCTTATGTTAAGTTTTTTGTGTTCATTATAGGCGATAATTAAATTGAAGATCATCATAGCGGTTGTTAGAATTAATGATTTTTCTAACAATAATTTGAAACTCGATTGAGGATCGGAAATTTTTAAATTAAAAAAAAAGGCTAAATACACCAAAAAAAATGATGCTACAATAGACTCAATAGAAACCCTTTTAAATATATTTGTAATCATATTTTAAATTATATCAAATATAATATTAATTGCATGAAAGCTTTTTTTGAAAGTATCGCTTGGTTGTTCGAGGAGATCTTATTTCTTCCTCATTCTTTTTTTCGTGAATTAGAGTTAACCAGTTGGACACTAGCAAATAGTGTTAATTGGATTTTTCTTGTTGTTGGCTTTTCAGCAATGATTTATTGGATTTTGCAACTCAATCTATTTGATAAAAATGGCGAAGAGGATAAAAATCCTTCGGCACATTCTTTTCTATAAATCGAACCCAATATCTTTTCGGTAATTCACCCCTTGAAAATTAATTTTTTTCAAAGTTTTGTACGTTTTGTCTAATGCTTCATTAAAATTTTCCCCAAAAGATGTCGCCGCTAAAACACGACCTCCATTTGTAACTACATCATCTCCTTCATTTCGAGTACCTGCATGAAAGACCATGTTGGTGTTTTCTAAACCAGTAATTTTTTTCCCTTTCTCATATGCTTTAGGATAGCCTCCAGAGACCGCCATTACGGTTGCTGCTACGTTGGAGTCTATTTCTAGTTTGACCTTGTTTAAACGTTTCTCTTGGACTGCTCTAAAAAGTGATAATAAATCTGTTTTTATCCTCGGAATTACAACTTCTGTTTCTGGATCTCCTAACCGAACATTATATTCAATTACCTTAGGTTCTTCTCCAACTTTAATTAAACCTATAAAGAGAAATCCTTTGTAATGTATCCCATCTTCTTTTAGTCCCTCTATAGTTGGCTGGACTATTTTTTTGTCAATTTTGTCACTTAATGATTTTGTAACAAAAGGAACAGGTGAAATTGCCCCCATACCCCCTGTATTAAGTCCTGTGTCGCCCTCTCCAATTCTTTTGTAATCTTTTGCCATGGGTAGGGTAACATAACTTTCGCCATCTGTCAAGACAAAACAGGAAAGTTCAATCCCTGTTAAAAATTCTTCTATTATGACCTTACTGGACGCTATTCCAAACTTTTTTTTCAACAGCATTTGTCTTAGTTCATTTTTGGCTTCTTCCAAATCATCTATTATTAATACTCCTTTGCCTGCCGCAAGTCCATCTGCTTTCAATACATAAGGTGGGGAAATATTTTCTAAATAAAGTTCTCCTTCTGAAACATTTGCTGCGGTGAATTCCTCATAGATTGCTGTAGGGATTTGATGTCGAAGCATAAATTCTTTTGCAAAAGCTTTACTCCCTTCAAGAGTTGCAGCTGCTTTTTGTGGACCAATAACTCCCACATGAGAAATGGTCTTGTCTTCTAGGAAAAAGTCATTAATCCCCTTGACCAGTGGTTCCTCCGGACCAACTATTACAAGATCTATTCGATATTGAATAACTGATTCTTTGATTCCCTCAAAATCAGTCACTGCTATAGGAATGTTTGTTGCACATTTTGCTGTTCCGGCATTTCCAGGAGCGGCATATAAATTATGACATTGTTCGCTTTGGTTTAGTTTCCAGCACAGGGTATGCTCTCTACCACCTCCTCCTATAACAAGTACATTCATTTGAAATTAATTTTTGTAAAGATAGCCACTTATAAACCTTTTTATTGAGCGTTTTTTTAATCTTTTAAAAAAGATCTAAGCTCTTTTTCAAAACGATTTAAAATTGCTTTAGGTATTTTTTTAGGCTCAGGGAGTTCGCTGCCTTGGCTTTTTAATTTATGGGTGGTAATGATCCTAAAAAAAGTCTCCATTCCTTCCAATCTGCTTTTTTGATTGGGATGCTCCAATCCGTCAGATAAAAAAAGTACTGGTGTGCCAAATGCCACAGCAGGTAGAGCAGTATGAATTCTTGAGGTGACCACTAACTTTGCCGTAGCAATAGCTTCAAGCTGTTCTTCTGCTGCTTTTATTCGTTCTACTTCAGTGTGGGTTTTTGGGGGCATTAATTGTGTCCTAAATTGAACTTCTTCATCCAACTGGCTCAAATAAGCATCAAGTCGGTTAATTGCCTGTTTATATTTGTTCGTTTTAAATGGTTGTTTTATCTCTTGAATTCCCTTCAAAAGGAGGCTCTTTGGCTTATTCAATTTTATAGTGTCCCTCTGGGGTAAAAGACGCTCGAATGGACTAACGACTAATACTCCCTCTCGATTTTGATTTACATTTATAAAGTCCTCTCTTTTCAGGCTAAGTGTAAGACATCCTGAAAAATAGGTTTTAACTCCATGTTTTTCTAAAGTTTTTTGAGTGTGATAATCACGGCAGCCTATGGGTTGGTGTTTTTTAAAATACGAAATCCCTTTTGTAGTGAGCATTCCCCTCTCTGCTGTAGGGTTTAGATGAAATGAGATAAATAGTGGGGTAATACTTGATGAAGGAGGCCAATTCTGTGCCTTTTCCATAAACCATCCATTCATTATTAATTTGACTTGAGGGCCATAATAATTGTTTAAATGGTCTCGGTTTAGCCTTGAGGGTTTTTCTGGCATCATCAATTTTACTGCGGCAATACTTTGGATAATATCTCCCAAATTATTTGAGTCTGGATACCCTAGAACTGCTGATTTATTTTTCATTAGCCTTAAGTACTTATAACTTCCTTAAACACCCTCTCTCGTTTTGAAACTGGATACTTTGCTGCAATTCTTGTGCGAGCTTTCTCTCCAAGTTGCTTTGGATTTTTCAATGATTTGATAAACGAAATGGTAGATTCTAAATGCTCCGACGCATTAAAAATTTTTCCTGTATTACCAATAGCGTCTGGTATTCCAAAAACATTAGTTCCTAAGGGGACACACTCGCACAACATTGCCTCACAAAGCACATTGGGGAGACCTTCGATCTCAGAGCCTTGGAAATAAAATTGATGCTTGTTATATTGCTTTTTCAGTTCTGCTCTTTCCAATCGGCCAAGAAGAGTAATGTTTTTTGGAAGTCTTCGTTGATAATTGATCGGTTTTTGAATTCCTGCAATCGTAAATTGATAATCTGGGAGTGTTTCAGCTAGTTTTACAAAAAGTGGGATTCCCTTTCGGAGATAGGTCCTCTGATCAGTAATATTGGCTACCGTTATTATTCCTTTTATATTTTTCTCGCCTTCCCTTTTCCAGAATTCATCGTCATATGCCGTAGGAACTTCTCGAATGACTGTTTTTAGATCTGGAATAAAATTTAGGATCCCAGAAAGAGTTCCTTTCTGTTGATTTGCTTTAGGACAACCCTCAGCCAAACTTTTGTGTACGACCCAAATCTCATTTGCATTTGCATAATTCCACCGTGCTAAAAATTGTCTAAAGTTGTTTTTTAAGAAAATTCCATAATCAAGATTTATACTTGAAACCGCATCATAGCCTCCAATAATTAGAATTCTTTGTTTATTTAATTTCTTTGCCCAAAAGAAAACGGCAGCAGTATGATAATCGTTAAACCAGCTAAAAACAGTTTTGGACTTTGCCAACAAAAAAAAACCTAGGAAGAATTCTTTTATTCTGTTCCAGCTAAATCGAAGAAAGTCGCTGTAAGGGGGTGAATGTATAGTAACTACCTTATAACCCATTTGCTCCAAAAGTTCAATATCTTTTAAAACAAAAGTATTTTTTAAACTATAGACAAGAGTAACTTTTTTTTGACTCATTTGGTTTTACTTAATAGTAGATAAATATGGGGTTAAGGCGGTTGCAATTTTTCGATTGTCAGAAACTCTAGGGATTTTGTTTTGACCTCCTAATTTTCCGATACTTTTCATATAGTTTTGAAATCCATCTTTCATTACTTTTTTAATAATTAATGGCCGAAGTATTTTGCCACTGATCAGATCATTGTAATAAATGTTTTTTTGCCGCATAGTATGGTCAATACTTAATGCAAATTCTTCTAAATTGGTGGGCTCTACTTCAAACTCTATTAGCCATTCGTGATAGGCGAGGCCTGATTTTGGTTTTACTTGAGGGGCTACAGTAAACTCACGAATCATTACTTCTTTTTCCTCTTGTTGAATGGCCTTTTTAAGAGATTGTTCTACCTCGCTTACAATTACGTGCTCTCCGAAAGCCGATATGAATTGTTTAATTCTACCACTTACGATTACTTTAAATGGGGTTAAACTGGTAAATTTAACCATGTCACCGATGTTGTACCGCCATAAACCAGCTGTAGACGAGATAATCATTACATAATTAATCCCCAACTGTACTTGCTCAAGTGAATGAACAGTCTGATCTTTACCAAAAAAGGTTTTAGCCATTATAAATTCGTAAAAAATACCATGGTCTAAGAGTAACAATAAGCCTTCATCTTTTTGACTGTCTTGATATGCAAAAAACCCTTCAGAAGCTGGATAAAATTCTAAACTGTCTGGAGTCCGTCCAATCAGTTTTTTGAAAATACCTCTATAGGGTTCAAAATTTACTCCTCCATAAACAAAAAGTGAAAAGTTTGGGAAAAGCTCGCCTACAACTTTCCCTGATTTTTTTGATAATCGCTCAAAGTACATCTGAACCCAAGATGGAATTCCTCCAATAATTGTCATGTTTTGATTATGAGTCTCCTCCACAACTGCATCGACTTTTTTTTCCCAATCATCAATACAATTTGTTTTCCAGCTTGGCATTCTGTTTTTTTGAAGATAAGTCGGAACATAATGAGCAACAATGCCTGACAGTCGGCCTAAAGCGACACCTTTTTTATCCTCAAGAACAGGACTTCCCTGAAGAAAAATATGTTTACCATTTATTATTTTAGAGCTTCCCGTTTCATGTATGTAATTCAATAATGCTTCTCTGGCTGCCCTTATGTGTTGGGGCATAGAGTCATAAGTTATTGGAATAAACTTTGCTCCTGAAGTAGTCCCGCTTGACTTTGCATAATAAATGGGTCGCCCAGGCCATAAAACATCTGAATCTCCTTCCAAAATTTTATTTACATAAGGAAGAAGTTCTTCATAATCACGAACTGGTACTTTTTCTCTAAATTCTAGTGTATTTGTAATTGATTTAAAAGAATGGTCTTTTCCAAATTTAGTTTCCGAGCCTTTTTGAATTAATTGATTAAATATCTGCAACTGTGTTTTGATCGGATTTTGAATCCACTTTTGATTTTTCCTATGTACTAATGCCGCAAAAACTTTAAAGGCTATTTCCTTAATCATTCTGAAGAAAAATTAAGAAATATCTCAGGGTCCATCGGATATCCGTCTATCCACAATTCGAAATGTAAATGAAATCCAGTACTAAAATTACCTGTATTTCCTGCAAGAGCAATAACTTCGCCTCCTTGGACAACATCTCCTTGTTTTTTGCTTAAGGAGGAATTGTGTTTGTAAACTGATAAAATACCTTTATTGTGCTCCACTATAATTACATGGCCCGTTTGTGCTGTCCATTCAGCAAAAATTACACGGCCTTCTAAAATTGCCTTTATAGGAGTGTTTTTTTTAAGAAC
>JAQWNZ010000044.1 GCA_029246125.1 Flavobacteriaceae bacterium | reverse complement strand
TCAAGAGCAAATATTTTACCCTTATTTTTCATCAATGCAGCTAAATGAAGACTTTTTCCCCCACTACCCGCACATGAATCAACGATTAAATTTCCTTGTTGAGGATCTATCCAACGAGCTACTCTTTGAGAATTAGCATCTTGGATTTCAAAAAATCCCTTTAAGTAAAGTGGATTTTGATTTAACTTTTGATGTTTTTTAATAATTAAGGCCTCTGGAATCTCATTGTAGCAAGAAGCGTCAATTTTAAAATCTCTTTTTAAGTAATTTTGAAGCTTCAATGGATCTTGTTTTAAAGTATTACATCTTAATACCAGAGGTGCATTTGAGTTAAGTGCATGAATCTCTTTTTCCCATGTAGTTTCATCAAAACACTCAATCCCCAATTCATCAAGCCAATCAGGTATTGATTCTCTAATTTTTCTTGCAGTTGTTTTTGGATTTAGCGGTAAAGAAATTTTTAAATCTTTTAGTCTTGATAACTCATCCCAATCGGGAAAAATTAATCCTTTATTTAAAAGCCAAATGCCCAAAAGATCCCAATAATAGTTCTTTGATTTTGAAGTAAATGAGCCTAAATATTCATAAGTGCGTTTCCATCGAATACAATCTAAAATAGCTTCGCTTATTTGTCTACGGTCCCTAGAACCCCATTTTTTATTTTGCTTTAAAAGTTTATTAAGATATGGACGGGGTGCTTCATTTTTTTCCAAAATTTGATGAAGTCCATCAATAATTCCAAATGCAACATTCCTGTGTATTTTCACGTATATAAAAGTATCTTCTTATTTGCGATCCCTTTCCTTCTCCCTCTCCTTGATTTTTTTATTACGATTTCGAATACGTCTTAACATCAATTGGTCAAATTCCATTTCATTTATAAGAATTTTAAGAACAATTTCAGGACGTATAGTTTCTAAAAGCTTTTGATTACGCTCATGTTTAATGCTCATTCCTAGCTTTTCTAGATAATCATAATCATTGATGTATTTAAAAGCATTTTCAGAAGAGAGGGTATCATAAGGCTGATTAAATTCTTTTTTTAACTTAATTTTTAATACCCATACTTTATCATGATATTTATTTCCGTATTTTTCAAAAAGTATCGTAAAAGATTTTCTTTCTTCGACTGTTAAAATAGTATTCTTAAGAACAAAATTCTTTTTCATCTCTTTAAATTCTTCAAAGCGACTGTCTTTTTGAGCTATGGATTCATTGCTCAAAAACAATGAAATTAGAACCACTAAAAAAACAAAAAATCTCTTCATAATTTATTGCTTTCTAATTTGATTTAAAGTTAAATCAATTTCACTTTCATCCATCATTGATAAAATCTTATAACTGTCAAAATCTTCTAAATAATAATTTTCAATAAAATCATTTAGGGCTTGATTTTTATCGATTTTTTCCTCTTGGCTCATAAGGAAAATAGTAGACACTAATAAAATAGTAGCAGCCACTGAGATAAATTGAAGAATTTGTCTTATTGAGACTTTTTTATTAGTTGTATTCTTATGATCTAAAGCTTTTAATAAGGAGGACTCTAAATTCTCAAAATAATGTAAAGGCGAATTGAATGGATTTAGTTTAGAAACAAAATCTTCTGAATTACAAAACTGTTCTTCTAATTCATCGAAATATTCTTCCGGAATTTTAAATGGATTTTTTTGTCTTAAATCATTCATTTAATTCGATTTTCAATTTTTTTACAGCATGGTGGTAGGAGGCTTTTAGTGCTCCTACACTGGTGTCCAAGACTTTGGATATATCGTTATAAGTCATATTATCAAAATAGCGCATGTTAAATACAATACGCTGTTTTTCAGGTAAGCTAGCAACCATTTTTTGAAGTTTCAATGCAGCTTTGTCACCATCAAAATAGGGGTCGGCCATTAAATCATTTGCTTTAGCTTCAATCCATTCCTGATTTTTAAGTCCCATTTTAGCAGCTTTGCTGGAAATCAAATTTAGAGATTCATTTGTCGCAATTCGATACATCCATGTATATAATGAGCTAGTTTCTCTAAATTTGTTAATATTCAAATAAATTTTGATGAATGTATTTTGAATGACATCATTTGCGTCATCATGATTAAGAACCAATTTTCGAATATGCCAATACAAGCGCTCCTTGTATTCAGATACAAGCTTTTTGAAAGCATCTTCTTTCGTCTCGGGATTCCTTAGTGCATTTACAAATATAGATTGTTGTTTTAACAAACTTCCATTTATTTAATTTGACACATTTATTTAATTTGACAAAAGGTAAGTATAAAAGTTTAATCCATTCGTTGTATTTGAACCCAGTTATTATATTCCTTACTTGTTTCCAATAGATTTTTATGTGTCCCAGAACCAACTATTTTTCCTTTTTTTAGAACTAAAATCAAATCAGCTTTTTTAATGGTTGAAAGACGGTGAGCAATTACTAGCGAAGTTCTATTCTTCATAAGTTCCATAAGCGCATGCTGAACTTTTTGTTCTGCTTCAGTATCCAGTGCTGAGGTGGCCTCATCTAGAATAAGTAATTCTGGGTCTTTTAATAAAGCCCTAGCTATAGTCAATCGTTGTTTTTGACCACCAGAGAGTATGTTTCCCGAATCTCCAATTTTAGTATTATATCCATTTGGAAGTTTTTGAATAAATTCGTCTGCATTTGCAGCTATAGCAGCAGACTGGATTGCATTGAAAGAGGCTTTTGAATTCCCGAGTTTTAGATTATTGTAAACAGTATCATTAAAAAGTATGGACTCCTGGGTAACCATACCTATTTTTTCAAATAAGCTTTCTTTCTTAATTTTATTAATTGGAATACCATCAATAGTTAAGTTTCCTTGATCAGTATCATAAAATCGATTTAATAAATAAGTTAACGTAGTTTTTCCACTGCCGGATGGTCCAACAACTGCTATCATTTGACCTTTTAAGATTTCGAAAGACACATCTTCTAAAACAGGTATTTCTTCATAGCGAAAAGCAACTTTATCAAATTTGATAGATCTTTTAAGATTATCCATTTTTAGTGCATTTGGAGAATCTTTTAATTGGTCCTTGGTATTTAATATATCAAGAATTCTTTCTGCTGCTGCACTTCCCTTTTTAATGCTATAACTAGCTTTACTAATTGCTTTTGCAGGTGTAAGAATATTATAGGCTAGCCCCATGTAAACAATAAAAGATGTACCTGAAATACTCCCTTCTATTAAAACCATTTTTCCTCCAAACCAAAGTAATAAACCAATTGCTACAATACCCAAAAATTCACTAGAAGGACCTGCAAGACTGGCACGGTGCAGGAATTGATTCGAAAAAACATAAAATCGTTTTGTAGCAGCTTTAAACTTCTCTTTGAAATGATCTCCTGCAGAAAAAGTCTTTATGATTTTTTGACCATTTACTGTTTCATCAATTAGGGATAAGAAATCACCTTGTTCTTGCTGAATTTTATCAGATCGATTTTTTAATTTTTTTCCTATTCTGGAGATTAAAAAACCTGAAACAGGAATAAATAAAAGAACAAATAAGGTGAGCTTTAAACTAAAAAAAAGCATTGCAGTTATTGAGAAAATTATTGTAAGAGGTTCTCTTACTATTAGTTCTAGAATTGATAAAAAAGAGATTTGTAATTCAGTCACGTCAGATGTGATTTTGGCCATTAAATCACCCTTCCTTTTTTTACTAAAATAGGAGATGGGCAGGGAAATTATTTTAAAATAAATTCTATTTCGAAGGTCTTTAATAATACCATTACGTAAAAAAGTAATGTAGTATAAAGCAAGATAATTACAAATATTTTTTAAAAAGAATAAACTCAATACCAGTCCAATAACAAGTAATAATGTTCCTTCTTTATCATAAACAAGACGTTGTGATATGAAATAATTTAAACTATCCCTTATATAATGATGAATATTGAAAATCCCTTGGTATGAGGCAGGTTTTATTCGACTTTCAGTAGTTTCAAAAAGGACATTTAGCATAGGGATCAAAGAAATAAATGAAAGCGCGCTAAAAAAAGCATAAAAAATATTAAAAATTATATTTAGGAATGCATATCCTTTATATTTCCAGCCAAATTGTAAAATATTTTTAAATGAAGATTTCATTGAGCCAAAATTGCTGAGGATAGCTGTTTTAAACGTGTTTCAAGAAATTTTTCTTGATCATTCCAGCTCATTTTTGAATCAAATTTCCGGTTTACACTAAAGTAATATTTTATTTTGGGCTCTGTTCCGCTTGGACGAAGAGCAATTTCTGAACCATCTTCTAACTTAAAAATCAACACATTAGAAGGACTATATTGAAGTGACTTTTCTTCTTTAAGATGAAAATTATAAGCTGTAAGTTTTAGATAGTCCTCCAAAATAATAACTGGGGATCCTCCAATAGTTTTTGGCGGATTGTCTCTCAAAGTTTCCATTTGCTCTGCAATGAATTCAGATCCAGATTTCCCTTTTTTTGTGATTGAAATTAATTTTTCCTTATATAACCCATATTTCTTGTAACATTTTATTAAAAGCTCAACAAAACTGCTTCCATTTTTTAATGCTTCATTTGCAATCTCACATGCAAGTAAACTTGCAGAAATTGCATCTTTATCTCGAACGGAGTCTCCAATCAAGAAGCCATAACTTTCCTCTCCTCCTCCTATAAATTTTAAATCAGGAAAGTCTTCAATAAGTTTTGCTATCCATTTAAATCCAGTAAGTGTACTTTTGTATCCTACATTATAATGCATGGCTATTTTTTGAATTAATGGTGTAGAGACTATTGTTGAGGCAACAAAACAATTTTCATGAGTTTTTTTTTGTATTGATCTTTTTTGTAATAAAAATTCAATCAGTACAGCCATTGTTTGATTTCCATTCAAATAATACCAATTTGATTTTTGGTCTTTAACTACCAAAGCAAAACGGTCAGCATCAGGATCAGTTCCAATAACTATATCAGCTTGTTTTTCAGTTGCCAATGTAACGGCCATTTTAAGGGCCTCCTTTTCTTCAGGATTTGGAGAGACAACCGTTGGGAAGTCACCATTTGGCTCAATTTGGTCTTTTACAATTGAAACTTTTTTGTATCCCGCCTGTTCTAAAACTTGAGGAAGAGCAGTAATAGATGTGCCGTGAATTGGGGAAAAGACAATTTTAAGTTGTTTGTTATTACTATCATCAAATAATGCCGAATTTAGAACATCTTTCTGATATGCTAAGTCAATTTCTTTATCTATATAATATATTAAATCTGGATTGCCTTTAAATTTTATTGATTGAAAAGGGGTCTTATTTATTTTTTGACAAATCTTCTCATCATAAGGAGGAACTAGCTGCGCACCATCTTTGCCGTAAACTTTATAACCGTTGTATTCTGCTGGATTATGAGAGGCTGTTAGTACAATTCCACATTGAGCATTTAGATACCTCACTGCAAAAGAAAGTTCAGGAGTCGGTCTTAAGTCACTAAAAAGATAACATTTAATATTATTCGCTGTAAATATATCTGCACAAACTTTAGCTAAATATTTGCTCTGATGTCTGCAATCAAAAGCTATAACAACACTTACTTTTTCATTTTTATGTTGCTCCAATAAATAATTGGAAAGCCCTTGTGTGTTTTTCCCAAGCGTATATTTATTTATCCGGTTTGTTCCTACTCCCATGATTCCTCTCATTCCTCCGGTACCAAACTCCAAATCTTTATAAAAGGCATCTTCTGCTTTTTCTGGAAATTTATAAAGCTTGGCTACTTGTTTTTGAGTATCACTGTCGAAAGGTGACTTTTGCCATTGAAGCATTCGACTTTTAACTCCCATTTTATAATGTTTCCTTAATATTATAACGACTTGTTTTTCTTGAATTTCTTAATACTGATTCACCTAAAAAACCAGCTATAAAAAATTGACTTCCCAACAGCATTAGTGTTAGAGCAATATAAAATTCTGGTCGCTCAGTTATTAATCTAGCATTTGTATCAAAGTATAATTTATCTATTCCAAGGAAAAGTATGAATCCGAATCCAAAAAGCAACATTATAGTTCCCCATAGTCCGAAGAAATGCATTGGCCTTTTGCCAAAGCGGTTTATAAACCACAAGGTAATTAGGTCTAAAAAACCTTTAAGGAAACGATCAGCCCCAAATTTTGTCTGACCAAACTGTCTTGCCTGATGCCGCACAACTTGCTCACCTATATTACGAAACCCTTCTTGGGAGGCTAGAACAGGAATATAACGATGCATTTCGCCATGTAAATCAATATTTCTTATCACATCTTGCCGATATACCTTAATGCCACAATTAAAGTCATGTAATTTTATGCCTGATACTCTTCGTGCTGCCCAATTGAACAATTTTGAAGGTAAGTTTTTTAATAGTAAAGAATCGAAGCGTTTTTTCTTCCATCCCGAAATTAAATCTAAACTATTTTCTTTTAAGGCCTGAACCATTTTTGGAAGTTCTTCAGGAGAATCCTGTAAATCAGCGTCTAAAGTAGCAACGTATTCTTTTTTTGCTGCATTAAAACCTGCATGTAAAGCCTGTGATTTCCCATAGTTTTTTGAAAACCGAATAGCTTTAACTTCATCGTACTCATTTGAAAGTGATTTGATGATTTTCCATGATCCATCAGTACTGCCGTCGTCAATAAAAATAACTTCAAAAGAAGAAGCTTTTCCCTCTAATGATTTCGATATCCATTTTTGTAGGGTTTCTAATGACTCTTCTTCGTTATAAAGAGGTATAATGATAGAAAGTTCAAAGCTGTTTTGCATATAACAAAACTACAAAAATTGGCTTACTCGGGTTTAGATTTTTTTACAACTAGACCACCAATCAAAGAGATGATGAATCCAAAAAATAATGAAAATATTATTTGAACTGCAGAGAAAATCAATGGACTCGACATTTTTTCTTGAATTGAACGGGCTGTGTCTAAGGCCTCTTGGGGTATTTCCGGGTTTTCTGAACGCATAGTATTCATTGATAAATCAAGTGATTTTTGCATAGTTTCAGGATCCAAGAAATTAATAAGTATTTGAGTATAAATAATCGTAATTAACGCAGATATGAGCGATACTCCTAATCCTATTTTAATTGCTTCTGATAGCGAAAGATATCCTAAGTTTATCTTTTTATAAGAAATGAATGAATATAAAAGGACGCTTATCATTATAATAAGGGAAACTATTCCAGCAGTAGAATCATTCTTGTAATGCATATCTAGAAAGAAAAGCATTAACTGAAATACAACAGAAATTGAGCCTAGAATAATTCCATAAGTAATAACTGTTGATTTAATAGAGGAAACACTTTTGTCCATAATTTTTAAAAATTAAATTCTTAACTAAGATAAAAAAAGATATAGAGTTCATGTAAATTAGAAAAATAAAATTAAATTTGTAATCTATTTATTATTATGAAAACAGGAATTCATCCAGACAATTATCGTTTAGTAGCTTTCAAAGACATGTCAAATGACGATTTGTTTATCACAAAATCAACTGTAAACTCTAAAGAAACTATTCAAGTTGAGGGTGTAGAGTATCCTTTAGTTAAATTAGAAATTTCTAGAACCTCACATCCATTCTATACTGGTAAATCCAAA
>JAQWNZ010000041.1 GCA_029246125.1 Flavobacteriaceae bacterium | reverse complement strand
GGGTGGAAGAGCGGTCTCGAACCGCCGACCTCCTGAACCACAATCAGGCGCTCTAACCAACTGAGCTACAACCACCGTTTCTTGGCCGCAAATATAATAAGATTTAATAATTATTCCATATTCGGAGGATCCCATTAATATTATTTTAAAAAACAATATTTAATTTTTCATGTTTCAATAATTAATTGGCTGAGGTTTATTTTTACTATATTTATAATATGAAATTTTTAGAAAAATATTATCCGATACTTTTAGCCTTTCTTAGTTTTCTGTATTCCATCTACTTGTGGTTTTCAGGTGAGCAATTAGAAGGTCTTTATGTTGGCTTATGGCCAGTTACCATTTTAGCATTTGCTATTGCAATTAGACAGAGAAGAAATGATGATTTAAACCAGTAACAATGAACAATAAAATTATGTTTATTATCGGAAGTGTCATTTTTGTTGTCTATGTCTACTTTTTATTATCAATAATAAAAAAGCAACATAAAATTCAACGTAAAGAAAATAGTAGTTCTTACGATACAAATGATTTGGATGGAATTGGTAACCAGGGTCGTTTTCCATCTCCCGATAAGGACTAATATTGAATAGCATATCAATTAACATCACTATTATAGATAATTCCCACTTTTTTTCTAATATTATCCATTAGAATTGCAATATCTAAGCTGTTTTTCCAATTCCATTTGCTCGATTCAAGTTTATTTTTTCGTATGCAATTATTTACTTCCTCAATTTCATAAGTGTAACCAGCCCCTAAAAAATTGAAAGATTTTTTAATTTCTTTTTTATCAATTACCAATTTAACATTTGATGTATTATGCCATTTGGATTCCATATAAATTTCGCCATTCTCACCACAAATTGTCGCTCTCATATCTTCATCATGTGAAAAACTTGAATATAGCATAGCTTGGGCCCTATTATAAGAAAAGATAAAGCCTAATTGTTCATCAACTTTTTCTTTTGTTAATACAGCACTTGCTTTTAGATCTTGAGGAAAACCTAAAAAATGATAAGCTAAAAAAAGTGGATAAATACCAATGTCTAATAGACTGCCCCCGCCCTTTTTCGGATTAAAAACTCTTGAGTCAACTCCCCTATCTTGGGCGTTAAAACTGAATGAGGCATTAATGTAACGCACTGGTCCAATCTTATTATCATTTATCCATTTATTAACCTGTTCAAATGCTGGATTAAATCTAGTCCACAAAGCTTCCATTAAAAATATATTTTTGTCTTTAGCAGTTTTTATCATTTGCATAACTTCTCCTTTATTCATCCCTAATGGTTTTTCACAAAGTACTGCTTTACCTTGTTTTATGGCTTCAATAGAATGTGATTTGTGAAAAGGATGTAATGAAGCAATATAAACGACATCAACACTGGGATCAGAAAAAAGGTCAGTGTAATTAAAATAATAATTTTTGGATTTAAACTTTTTTGAAAATTCTAGAGCACGGCTGCTATCTGATGATGCTACTGCTTGAAGAATACAGTTAGGGACTAACACTAAATCAGACGCAAATTTGTGAGCAATATTTCCTAAACCTACAATTCCCCAATGAATTGATTTCATTTTTGAATTTTTATCGAACTAAATCAAAAATATTAGAGGTTGACAACATACCTTTAGATGTAAATCCTTCGCCTGCATCTACTCCAATTAAGCGACCAAAGTTTTTAGCTCTGTAACTAACACTGTCTATAAAATTTTTACTCGATATAGGGGTTTCAGTTTCTTTAGAGCCAGGATCGTAAAATTGAGTCCTATATGACTTTACCGCACATATTTTTGTTTCCAATTGATGAGAAATATCAACTATAATATCAGGTTGAACATCCAACCATTGAATATATTCTAAAACTAGTTTGGGGCGCCAAGGATGTAATTTATCACCATTACTATTTATCGTTTCTATTTTTTCGAGGCCACTTAAAAAACATGAGTCATTAACCAAAGAATTTGCTTTGCCGTGATCTAAGTGCCTATCGTGGGTAGCTGTACATAAAACAATTTGAGGTCTATATGATCTTATTTTTTTAATCAATTCAAGTTGGTGTGATTCATCATTTTGAAAAAATCCATCTCTAAAGTTCATATTCTCACGATGATTAACTCCTAAAATTTTTGCTGCTTCTTGAGATTCCTTTTTTCTTGTCTCAACTGTGCCACGTGTACTTAATTCACCTTGAGTTAAATCAATAATTGCAATTGATTTGCCCTGGCTTTTTGATAGTGAAATACTTCCTCCACAACCCAACTCAACATCATCTGGGTGGGCACCGAATGCTAAAATATCTACTGAAATCATTAACTAATTTTTGAAATTGATTGAAGTATATCATTTTTGATGTCCTCCACACCCTCTATGCCTGATGAAAATCGAACCATTTGCTCATTAATTCCCTGTGCTTGACGTTCTTCTTCGCTTAGTAGAGCGTGAGAGGTTAGCCTAGGGCTTAATGCTGTACTTTCTACTCCAGCTAAACTCATGGTAGGTTTTATCATTTCAAGTCCCATTAAAAATTTTTTTGTTTCTATACCCAAAACCAGATTAAAAGACAACATTCCACCAAAACCACTCATTTGTTTTTTTGCTGTATTATGGCCTTCGTGATTTTCTAAACCGGGATAATATACTTTTTTAACCCAATCTTGCTCTTGAAGAAAATTTGAGAGAATCATAGCATTGTTATTTTGAGCTTGTACTCTAATGAATAAAGTTTTAATACTTCGTTCTAGAAGCCATACTGTGTATTCACTTAAATTTCCTCCTAAATTTTTTGCAGACTCAAATACTTTTTTAATAATTGCTTTCGATGAAACTACAACACCAGCAGAAATATCGCTATGACCTCCTAGATATTTCGTAGCACTATGAATCACAATATCAATTCCATGTGATATTGGCTTTTGATTTACTGGACTTGCAAAGGTATTATCGATCATTGTCCAAAGTGATTCACTTTTCGCAAGTTCACTAATAGCTTTAAGGTCAATTATCTTAAGTAATGGATTGCTGGGTGATTCAATATAAATTCCTTTAGTCTTAGAAGTAATTTCGCTCTTAAAATATTCGACTTCAATACCTTTTGCAAAGCTGTAATCAATTCCGTATTTTGGAAATTCCATTTTTATAAAGTTTCGTGTACCACCGTATATGTCATCTTGAAAAATCACGTGATCACCTGATTTTAAATGTGAAAGTAAAGCAGTACTAACAGCAGCCATTCCTGATCCAAAAATTAAGCCTGTCTCAGCTCCTTCTAGAGCGGCAACTTTTTCTACTAAACCTCTTTGATTAGGAGTATTAAAATAACGGGGATATTGTTTAATATCCATATCATCGAATACATATGAAGTTGAAGCGTAAAGTGGAGAAATTGCACCACCATGTTTGGTGTCTTTAAGTTCACCGGCATGAACACATAAAGTCTTAAAATCAGATAATCTATTCATCTGATTTTATCCAAGAAATTACACTAGGGTCATCAGGTTGTGTTCTTGGAGATACAACACGTGCTAATCTTCCGTCAGGATTAATCAAGTATTTTTGAAAATTCCATGAAACACTAGAATTAACTATTCCGTTTTTATCTTCTTGAGTTAAAAATTTATAAACAGGATGCATGTCTTTTCCTTTTACTGATACTTTACTCATCATAGGAAAAGTTACACCATAATTTTTTTCGCAAAAAGCACCAATCTCTTCGTTACTACCTGGCTCTTGTCTTAAGAAGTTATTTGCAGGGAAACCAATAATAATAAAATCATCAGCACAATACTTTTCATAAAGTGATTGAAGTTTTTTGTACTGAGGTGTGAGTCCACATTTTGAGGCCGTGTTAACAATCATTACTTTTTTCCCTTTGAGAGTGCTAAAATCATAGTCAATGCCTTCCAAATTTTTTACAGTAAACTGAAAAATAGTTTTATCAACCATATCCTGAGAAAAAGAAGAATTTGAAGCGATCATAAATACAAATATTTTAAAAATTATTTTCATGTTTTTTTTTTTGGCAAATGTCGATATTTTTTTTTGTTTTAAAAAATATAACAAAACTTAAACAATCTCGGCGCTTAAACCCTCATTCAAAAGAGCAGTACATCGAGGAGTTAAATCTTCTAGAGAGCCTGTTTTTACACAACATTTTCCAGTAAAGTGGACTAGATAGGCACATTGTTCAGCTTGCATAAACGTGTGCTCACATATTTTAATCAAACAATTAATAACATGATCAAAAGTATTTACATCATCATTATATAAAATGATTTCATGCTCTTGATCGCTTTTTAAAAGAACTTGTTCAGATACCTTAGGACTTTCTTTTGCCTTAAAGGAAATTATTTTATAAATTTCATCGCGCACCATGATTTATTTTCTTTTGTGCTAACCAAAGTTAAGTTTTCCTTTTGACAACTATTAAATAATAATTGTTTGTCATCCTCGTAAAACCCTGATAAAAATAAATTTCCACCAACTTTTAAAGCTTTAGCATAACTAGAAATTTGATCTAGCAAAATATTCCTATTGATATTTGCAAATATAATGTCATAAAATGGGTAATCTTTATCTACCAAGGAAGCTTCATCTGCATGAAAATTCATACAATTATTTATTTTCGAATTTTCAATACAGTTTTCAACACACCAAGGATCATTATCAATGGCATGTATCTGAACTGCTCCTTTTTTTTGAGCTAAAATACCTAAAACACCTGTTCCGCATCCCATATCAAGTATGATTTTACCTTCTAATAATGTTTCTAATACAAATTCTAACATCATTACGGTTGTTGAGTGATGACCAGTGCCAAAACTCATCTTAGGATTAATTATTAATTCATAGATTTTCCCTTGATTTTCGTGAAAATCAGTACGTATTACACAATCATCGCCAATATATACAGGATTGAAATTAGATTCCCATTTTTCATTCCAATTTTCAGGCATAATTTCTGAACTTGTAACTTTAATTTCAATTTCATTTCTATTTAAAAGCTTAACTGATTTGAGAAAATTTTTATTATGATATTTAGTAGGAACATAAGCATTCAAGCCTTTCTCGGTACTTATAAAACTTTCGAATGGAAGTATTTGTAATTCGGCGAGTAAAATATCCTCCCACGGTGTCTTTGGGCTTATAGAAAAACAATATTCAATATAAGCTTGCGCCATTAAAAAGCATTTACAATCGCCATAAAGTCATCAGACTTAAGCGAAGCACCACCAATTAGTCCACCGTCAACATCAGTCATTGAGAAAATTTCTTTGGCATTATTAGGTTTTACACTTCCTCCATAAAGAATAGATACTTGATTTGCTAATTCTGAATCATATTGCAATTTAATTTGCTCGCGGATAAAGGCATGCATTTCTTGTACTTGTCCAGGACTGGCAGTTTCTCCAGTTCCAATTGCCCAAACGGGTTCATAAGCTAAGATAATTTGTTTCCATGCATTATTAGGTAAATCAAACAAAGCAGAATCAAGCTGCATTTTTACTAGTTCAAAGTGTTTATTTTCTTTTCTTTCACTCAATTCTTCACCAAAACAAAACATGATTCCCATTCCATCTTCAATGGCCTTTATAACTTTTACTTTTAAAGAGTCATCTGTCTCGCCATAAAGAGAACGGCGCTCTGAGTGACCCAAAATGACAGTATTTACTCCAACTCCTTTTAACATAGATGAAGAAATTTCACCAGTATGTGCTACTGAAGCCACTGCATTCATATTTTGTGCTGCAACAGCTATTGGATAATTCTTAAGCTTAACAACTGATTGGGTTAGTTGAGTAAATGCAGGAGCAATATAAACCGAAACATCCTCTCGAATTTGATGTTGCATTAAATTATCTAATAAAATTTCTGTTTCAGCGGTATCGTTATTCATCTTCCAATTCCCTGCTACAATTTGATTTCTCATGTTTAATATTTTTTGATTATTAGATCTAAATAAGCATAAATAAAATCGAACACAATATTTATGATAATAAAGAAAAAGTCAATTGTTAAAATAGCTCTCATTACTATTGGTATTTCCAAATATAAGTAATCATTACTTTTTAGATTCTTCTAAGTGAATTAAAGCAAAAACAGCATAATTGAACATATCATGATAATTTGCATCAATTCCTTCGCTAACTAATGTCTTGCCAGAATTTTCCTCTATTTGCTTTATCCTGAGTAGTTTTTGTAAAATTAAATCTGTCAATGAACTCACCCTCATATCACGCCAAGCTTCTCCATAGTCATGATTCTTTCTCATCATTAGATCAAAAATAATCTGCAAATGTTCATCATATAGGATCAGCGCTTCATCAACATTTAAATCAGGTTGTTCGACAATTCCCTTTTCTATTTGGATTAGTGCCATAATACTGTAATTAACAATACCTATGAACTCTGACTCCTGACCTTCTGCTATCATCTGCTTATTGTTTATCTGTAAACTACGGATGCGTTGCGCCTTAATAAAAATTTGGTCGGTCAGAGATGAGAGCCTTAAAATACTCCAGGCAGCACCATAATCAGCCATTTTGTTCTCAAATAAAGAACGACATTGGGATGTTATAGCTAGGTATTGTTTTTTGGTTAATTCCATTTCAACTAAATTTGATTAAATTTCGTGCTTAAATTTAAAGCTAAACTGCCATTTAAAAAAAGTTATCAAAAAAAAACAGCTTTGACAATCAATATCAAAGGGGAACTTATCAACCTCAAAAAACCAAAAATAATGGGGATACTCAATTTAACTGAAGATTCCTTTTATGATGGTGGGAAGCACAACAGTATTGATCTCGCCTTGAGACAAACAGAAAAAATGCTTAACGAAGGTGCCTTTTTTATTGATGTAGGAGTGGCAAGCAGTAAGCCTGGAAGTTTATTAATCCCAGCTAAAGAAGAAATTGATAAATTAATACCATTTTTAAATAAACTTATCCAAGCTTTCCCAAATACACACTTTTCAATTGATACATACAATAGTGAGGTGGCGAGAGAATCCTTAGCTTTAGGTGCAAGTATGATAAATGATATTTCGGGAGGTGAAATTGATCCAAAAATGTTTGAAACAGTTGCTGAGTTTCAAGTTCCTTATATCATGATGCATATGCAAGGTACTCCTGAGTATATGCAGCAAAAACCCCGTTATACACATATAACAAAAGAAATTAAATCAAAATTAGCTGAACGTCTTCAAATAGCATACAAAGCAGGAATCAATGATATTATCATAGATCCTGGATTCGGATTTGGCAAAACAGTGTCTCATAATTTTCAATTGCTTAAAGAGTTAAAAGTACTTCTAGATCTAAGATGTCCTATCATGATTGGAGTTTCGAGAAAATCAATGGTTTATAAGACCTTACGAGGTAATCCTGAAACAGCACTCAATGGAACCACAGCAGTTCATGCATGGGGATTAGAAAGGGGTGTTTCCATTTTAAGGGTGCACGATGTAAAAGAGGCCAAAGAATGTATTGACTTATTCTCAGCACTTCAATAGTTTTATTAATTTTACAAAAAAGCCACTTTTGAAGTTTACCGATTTTATTGATTTTTCTTTTATTGATGTTTTAGATATTCTTCTCGTTGCTTTACTACTCTTTTATCTCTACAAGCTTCTCAGAGGAACTGTTGCCATTAATATCTTTATTGGAATTGTTATTATATATCTTATGTGGAGACTGACAGACTTGCTTAATATGGATGTATTAAGCAATTTTCTTGGTAAATTTATTAGTGTAGGATTCTTTGCTTTAATCGTTGTATTTCAGCAAGAAATAAGAAAGTTTCTTCTTTTATTAGGATCTACCAATTTTGCTACTCGGCGAAATATGGTACGCTACTTTCGGTTTTTAAATCAAAAAAAAAATGTTTCAAATCTTGACTTTGATGTACTGGTTGATTCTTGTGAAGAAATGTCAAAAACTAAGACTGGGGCTATAATAGTCATTCAAAGAAACAATAGTCTCGAATTTACCTTTTCGAACAACAATCGAACAAACATTAATCTAGATCCTTTAGTTTTACAAAGCATCTTCTTCAAAAACAGCCCTCTTCATGATGGTGCAGTAGTTGTTAAAAATAATCAAATAATTGCTGCTCGAGTTGTATTACCATTATCAGAAAAAACAAGGCTTCCCACAAAATATGGACTTAGACACAGAGCCGGTTTAGGTATAACTGAAAAAACGGATGCATTAGTTTTGTTAATTTCAGAACAAACAGGTAAAATAGTTTATATCAAAGATGGTGAGTTCTATCCAATTGATTCTTTTGCGGCTTTGAAAGAAACCTTATCTCAAGACTTGAATGAATAGTTTTATACTGGTGGGACTACTTCAGTAAATTGAACTTCATAAAGCTTGGTGTAAAATCCATCAGCTACACTAAGTAATTCTTTGTGAGTCCCCTGCTCTACTATTTTACCTTGATGCATTACAATAATTCGATCAGCATTTTTTACTGTAGCAAGTCGGTGAGCGATAACAATTGAAGTTTTCCCTTGAGTTAAGGTATCAATTGCTTTTTGAATGATCTCTTCAGTATAACTATCAACAGAGGAAGTTGCTTCATCAAGAATTAAAATAGCAGGTTGTGTGATATAAGCTCTTAAAAATGCAATTAATTGACGTTGTCCAGATGAAAGCATGACACCTCGTTCTTTTACGTTGTAATCATACCCTCCTGGCAGTGATTCAATGAACTCATGGACTCCAATTTTTTTTGCAGCTATTGTAACATTTTCTCTTGTGATATTAGGATTAAAAAGAGTGATATTATTAAATAAGCTATCAGCGAACAAAAATACATCCTGTAATACGACTGCTATATGTTTTCGTAGAGAATTAAGTTCAAAGTCTTTTATTGAAATAGTATCTATAGTGATGTCTCCAGACTCATATTCATAAAATCTTGAGAGTAAATTGATAATTGTGGATTTACCTGCACCGGTTGCTCCTACGATAGCGATCGTTTCACCTGCTTTAATATTTAATGAAATCCCATTTAAAACTTGCTCTCCTGGAACGTAAGAAAAGTGTAATTGATTAAAAGCAATATCACCTTTTAAGCCATTTGAACTAATAGTGCCATTATTCTCGATACTGCTTTTGGTATCAAAAATTTTAAAAATTCGTTCAGTGGCAACCATTCCCATTTGAAGAGTATTAAACTTATCTGCAATCTGACGCAAAGGTCTGAACAACATTTGGGACATTTGGATAAACAAGAAAATAGTTCCTAAAGATACATCACCGTCAGATATTATATTAAATCCTCCATACCACACTAATAACCCAATTGTTACAGAAGAAGAAATTTCTGCCACAGGGAAAAAAATGGAATTAAACCATACGGTTTTAAGCCATGCTTTTTTGTGTTTTTCATTTATGGCAACAAATTGATAATATTCAATGTTTTCACGATGAAAAATTTGGACAATTTTCATTCCACTCAGTCGCTCCTGAACAAAAGAATTTAAATTCGCAACATGTAATCGCACCTCTTCAAATGCACTTTTCATTGACTTTTGGAAGAGTCTTGTAGCGTATAAAATTATTGGTAGTATGGAGAAAACAATCAATGACAATCTCCAGTCTACATATAGCATCACCACGATTACCAAAACCATTTTTAGCAAGTCTGCGATGATCATAAAAAGGCCTTGAGAAAAAATACTTGCAATGGTCTCAATATCGCTAACCGCTCTTGTAACTAATCTTCCAACTGCTGTTTTGTCAAAATAACTCATCTCAAAATAGATTATTTTTTTAAACAGATCAACACGAAGATTTTTAATAACTTTTTGACCTAACCAATTAGCGTAAAAGACAAATAAAAATTGAAAAATAACTTCCAAAAAAAGAGTACCGAGCATAAAAAATATATATAACAACATACCCTCATAATCTTTCAACCTAATGTAGTCGTCAATAGTTACTTTAAGTAAATAAGGTGTTAAAGTTGAGAATATTGAGAGTAAAATTGCAGTAACCAAAACAAAGTAATATGTACCTTTAAATGGCTGAACAAATAACATTAGCTTGGAAAATAGTTTTAAATCAAAAATTTTACCGCTTACCTTTGCCATTATCTAGATATATTGAGTTTGGATAGTTAATTTGAGTTAAAAAAAGCCCTTCTGCTGGGACAGAATACCCCGCCAAAGAACGGTTTTTACTTTGAATTATTTGACGCATATGTGTACTATTTTTTTTTCCTAAGCCAATCTCAATTAATGTACCAACTATAGCCCTTACCATATTTCGCAAAAAGCGATTGGCGGTAATTGTAAAAACAATTTTATTTCCATTTTTTTCCCATATAGCCTTAGTTATATCACACAAAAAGGTCTTAACGTCTGTATTTGACTTAGAAAAACATTCAAAGTCCTCATATTCCAAAAGGAGCGAAGCAGCAATATTCATGGTATCAAAATCCAAAGGCTGATACAAACTATAACTCAAACCTTGCTTGAATGGTGACTTTATATCATTTAAATGATATTCATAGGTCCTATTCAGTGCATCATATCGGGCATGTGCTTCCGAATGGACTTCACGTATATTTTGGATAGCGATGTCTTGAGGCAAAAACTGATTCAATCGAAAAATTAATCCTTTCCTGTCATTTTCATAAATAACGCCATCAAAATGAGCAAACATCTGTCTTGCATGAACCCCAGTATCTGTTCTCCCTGCTGCAGTAAGTGGTGTAATCTGTTTTAAAAGTGTATTTAGTGCATCCTCCATGACTTCTTGAACGCTGATTGCATTGGGTTGACGTTGCCAGCCGTGATATGCAGAACCAGCATAAGAAAATTCTAAAAAGTAGCGTTTGGAACCCATTTGTGATAAAGATACTTGGAATTATTCTTTGTTACAATTTACAACCATGGTGAAATCAATATATAAATTTCAATTTGGATTCCATATTTTTGAATTAATAAAACTCTCCATTGAAAAAAATTCTTTTACTCTCTGATACCCACGGATTTTTAGATCAGAGAATCCAAAATTATGCTGAAAAAGTAGATGAAATCTGGCATGCTGGCGATATAGGAAAAATGAATATATTAAATAGACTTGAATCTATAAGACCTGTCCGAGCAGTCTACGGAAATATTGACAACCATGAAATCCGAAAACAAGTTCCAGAAATATTAAACTTCGAATGTGAGGGAGTTAATGTACTAATAATTCATATTGCAGGATATCCTGGGCGCTATAATTCAAGAGCAAAGCGTTTGATTAAACTAGAAAAACCCAAACTTTTTATTTGTGGACATTCTCATATTCTAAAAATAATACAGGATAAAAAAAATTCTCATTTACACATGAATCCTGGAGCTGCTGGCATTTCAGGTTTTCATAAAATAAGAACGTTATTACGATTTTCACTTCATAAAGGAGAAATAAAAAATTTGGAAGTAATAGAAATGGATGCGCGAGGTAAATTAACGAATTCGATCAACTGAGCGAACTAGGGCTTCATCTTTAAGAATATTTCTACGGGCAAAAAAAAGTAGTAAAATACATGCCAATGACTCAAAAATTAAAATTTTACTTAAGCTAAAGCCATCTTCTATATTAATTTCAATTCCAAAAATAACTCCTTGGATAGTGAAAAGAAAAATAAGTATCATAATAAGTATCACCTGTAAATGTCTTCTCTTATATAAAAAAATAGTTACAAAAATCAAGACTGGAAAAATTAAAAATCCAAAGTTTGATTGAAAATAATGTCCAGCAGGCGATGTAAAATCCATATTATAAGATAAGTAAAGACAAGTACTACACAAAATTAGTACTATAGATAGATAGACTGTCTGGATTCTTTGTAACATATTTTTTTTCAAAAATAAGTTTTTTTTAAAAGCAATTATTTTAATACAAAAAATTTGTAATATTGCTCTCCTACAACATACTTAATACTCAACATCGATATTAATTTGATTTTTGAGTTATAATCATAAAACTTCATGTACGAAATAGCTACTCTGAAAACAAAGAAATTACTTGAATTGCAAGATATTGCAAAAAAAATTGGAATTAAACGAACTGCTGGGCTAAAGAAATTAGATCTCATATACCAAATTGTTGATTTTATTGCTTCTAAACCTGAGGAAGAAAACAAAACTGATTCTCAAAAAGAAAAGATAAGCTCAAATTTTGAAAAAAATAAGTCAATCAAAATTCTTCCAGTACAAAAATCGAAGCCAAAACTAAATCAAGAAAATCAAAAGGTGATAGATAATAATCCCAAACATAAGAATCAGGGGAAACATCAAAATAATAACCCTAATAAAAACGTTAATCCTAAAAAAGCTGAATATCAGAATAAAAACCGTCAAGATCATAATCATAACAAGGAGAATAGAAGCCGTTACCGTCAACCTGATTTTGAATTTGATGGAATCGTAGAAACAGAAGGAGTTTTAGATATGATGTCTGAAGGATATGGATTCTTAAGATCTTCTGATTATAACTATCTATCTTCTCCAGATGATGTTTATGTATCACAATCTCAAATTCGTTTATTTGGATTAAAAACAGGAGATACGGTTCTTGGTTCAGTGCGCCCTCCAAAGGAAGGAGAAAAATATTTTCCTTTAATTAAAGTTAACAAAATTAATGGCTTAGATCCTAAGGTTGTTCGCGATCGTGTATCTTTTGAACATTTGACTCCTCTTTTTCCTCAAGAAAAATTCAATTTAGCAGATAAAAAGAGTACCATTTCCTCAAGAATTATGGATTTATTCTCCCCTATCGGAAAAGGACAGCGAGGAATGATTGTTTCTCAGCCTAAAACAGGTAAAACAATGCTTCTTAAGGATATTGCTAATGCGATTTCGGCTAATCATCCAGAAGTTTATCAGTTAATTTTATTGATTGATGAACGCCCTGAAGAGGTTACTGATATGCAAAGAAATGTTGATGGTGAAGTTGTTGCTTCTACTTTTGATGAACCTGCAGATCGACATGTGAAAGTTGCTAATATTGTTTTGGAGAAGGCAAAACGACTTGTCGAATGTGGACATGATGTTGTAATCCTTTTAGATTCAATAACACGCCTCGCAAGAGCCTACAATACCGTTCAACCTGCTTCAGGTAAAATTTTAAGTGGTGGAGTAGATGCGAATGCTTTACATAAACCTAAACGATTTTTTGGAGCTGCTCGAAATATTGAAAATGGCGGATCTTTATCTATAATTGCTACCGCATTAACTGAAACTGGTTCTAAAATGGATGAAGTGATATTTGAAGAATTCAAAGGAACTGGAAACATGGAACTTCAATTAGATCGACGTATCGCAAACCGACGTATTTTTCCAGCTATAGATCTTGTATCTTCAAGCACTAGAAGGGACGATCTATTACTAGATGAAAATACTATTAAGCGTATGTGGATAATGCGAAAGTATCTTGCTGATATGAATCCTGTGGAGGCAATGGAATTTATAAATGATCGATTCCAAAGAACGCAAAGTAATGAAGAGTTTTTAATCTCCATGAATTCATAAAAATTTATAAAAAAAGGCAACCATTTGGTTGCCTTTGAAAAGTAAACTTAATATAATTATAAAGATGCAACACGACTTGCAAGTTTAGATTTTAGATTTGAGGCCTTATTTGCGTGAATGATGTTTTTCTTTGCTAGTTTATCAATTAAAGAAATTACTGAAGGAAACATTTTTTTTGCTTCTTTCTTGTTTGTTATTTCCCTAAGCTTTTTGATTGCATTTCGAGCAGTTTTGTGCTGAAAACGATTTAAAAGTCTTTTCTTGTTATTTGATCTAATGCGTTTTAAAGCAGATTTATGATTTGCCATAATTAAAATTTTTGTAGCCCGTAGGGGAGTCGAACCCCTCTTTCCAGGATGAAAACCTGGCGTCCTAACCGATAGACGAACGGGCCATATTTTTCGTGCGCAAATGTACACGGAAAAATGTAATTAAACAATACTTCTTTTAAAACATTAATATGCTTTTGCAAAAAGAACGCGTTGTTTTGATGGATTACCCGAAAACACACATTTTCCTTGTTCTTCTTTCGATTCTAATGGAATACATCTTATAGTTGCTTTAGTTTGATTTTTTATAGCTTCTTCAGTTTCTTCTGTTCCGTCCCAATGCGCTGAAACAAATCCTCCTTTTTTGTCTATTATTTTTTTAAATTCTTTAAAAGTTTCAACTTCAGTAATATGTGATTCTCTGAATCCTAATGCCTTTTGAAATAAATCACTTTGAATTTGGTCCAGTTTCATAGAAATAAAATCTACTACTTCATCCTGATCTACTAATGTTTTAGAAAATGTATCTCTTCTTGCGATTTCGACAGTCCCATTCTCTATGTCTTTAGGGCCTATTGCAATTCTTAAGGGGACACCTTTAAGCTCATATTCATTAAATTTATAACCTGGTTTGAATTTATCTCTATTATCAAACTTTACTCTAATATTTTTACTTTCAAGGGCTTTTTTCATTTGATTAGCAACTTCAGCAATTTCTTTTTGCTGCTTTTCCCCTTTATATATCGGAACAAGAACAACTTGGATAGGGGCTAAGTTTGGAGGCAAGACTAAGCCATTGTCATCACTATGAGTCATTATCAAGGCTCCAATTAAGCGAGTTGAAACACCCCAAGAGGTAGCCCAAACATGTTCTAGAACTCCATGAGTATTAGCATATTTTACATTAAATGCTTTAGCAAAATTCTGTCCCAAAAAGTGGGAAGTTCCTGCTTGTAAAGCCTTTCCGTCTTGCATGAGTGCTTCAATACAGTAGGTTTCCTCTGCACCTGCAAAACGCTCACTAGCAGATTTAATTCCTTGAATTACTGGAATTGCCATATAATTTTCAACAAAATTAGCATAGACTTGATTCATTAATATAGTTTCCTCTATAGCCTCTTCTTTAGTTGAATGAGCTGTATGTCCTTCTTGCCATAAAAATTCTGAAGTTCTAAGAAAAAGTCGTGTTCGCATTTCCCATCGCACTACATTCGACCATTGATTTATTAAAATAGGTAGATCTCGATAGGATTGAATCCATGATTTGAATGTATTCCAAATCACTGCTTCACTTGTTGGTCTTACCACAAGCTCTTCCTCTAACTTTGCATTTGGATCAACTTTTAGCTTGCCTGGTTTATCCTCGTCGTTTTTTAAACGGTAGTGAGTGACAACAGCACATTCTTTTGCAAAACCTTCAGCATTTTTCTCTTCAGCTTCAAAAAGGCTTTTCGGAACAAATAATGGAAAATAAGCATTTTCATGACCTGTTTCCTTAAACATCTTATCTAATTCTGCTTGCATTCTTTCCCAAATAGCATAGCCGTATGGCTTAATAATCATACATCCTCGTACTGCAGAGTTTTCAGCTAAATCGGCATTAATGACAATTTCATTATACCACTTAGAATAATCAATTTTTCTTGAGGTTAATTTACTACCCATAAAATTTTTGGCATAGATTTTGCCTATATTTGTTTATATAAATTTTTTGTCGTACAAAGCTAAACTTTTTGCACAACATCTCTAAAGCGAATGATAATGAATACACGAAAAAACTATCCAAAATTTAAGAGTTTATTTATCGTTTTATCTTCTTTGTGTTTTCTGAGTTGTGGTAGTTTTAAAGGTGCATCCTATTTTTCAAATGATGGAATTTATACTTATGGATTAAAAAAGAACTATGAGCGAAGCTCATCAGATGCGACTGATAATGGCAATTACTATTCAAATTATTTTAAAGATCTACTGCAAGATAATATCCAAGAGAACGAATTGTATTTTACTGATACAGAAAATTATACTTCTGAAGACATTGATTTAGAAAAGGATAATTATGTTGAAAACTC
>JAQWNZ010000031.1 GCA_029246125.1 Flavobacteriaceae bacterium | reverse complement strand
CAACTGATAAAAAAGTTACCTCCAATAAAACAAAATCAAAAGGGACTAAAGTTAAAAAAGCTGTATCTACAGAAGAAAAGATAGAAACTCTTCAAGAAGATTTGGTAATTGAATTAAGCGAAACTAATTCTCAAAATGAATTTTTATCAAACTTTAATTGGCATAATTATAAAGAGGGGATTGATGTAATTGAAGACAAGCAATTAGACGAGTTCGAAAAATTAGTGAAAGATAATTTTGTTGATACAGCTGATGACGACGTGATAGAGGGAGTTGTTATATATATGACTGATCGTGAAGCAATTATTGATATCAATGCAAAGTCTGAAGGTGTAATTTCACTTAACGAATTTCGATATAATCCTGACTTAAAAGTAGGAGATAAAGTAGAAGTAATTGTTGATATGCGGGAAGATAAAACTGGTCAATTAGTTTTATCACATAGAAAGGCACGTGTTATTAAAGCATGGGACCGTGTAAATAATGCCCACGATAATAGTGAAATAGTAAGTGGTTTTGTGAAATGTAGAACTAAAGGAGGTATGATTGTTGATGTATTTGGTATTGAAGCTTTTTTGCCCGGTTCTCAAATCGATGTTAAACCGATTCGCGACTATGACCAGTATGTAAACAAAACTATGGAATTTAAAGTAGTGAAAATTAATCACGAATTCAAAAATGTTGTTGTTTCTCACAAAGCATTGATTGAAGCTGATATTGAAGAGCAGAAAAAAGAAATTATTGGTCAATTAGAAAAAGGTCAAGTGCTTGAAGGTACTGTTAAAAATATTACCTCTTATGGAGTATTTATTGATCTTGGAGGAGTTGATGGATTAATACACATTACAGATCTTTCATGGAGCCGTATCAACCACCCAAGCGAAATTTTAGAATTGGATGAGAAGTTAAATGTTGTTATTCTTGACTTTGACGATAATAAATCTAGAATACAACTGGGTCTTAAACAATTGAGTTCACACCCATGGGAACAGTTGTCTGATGATTTAAAAGAGGGCGACAAAGTAAAAGGTAAAGTAGTAGTAATCGCCGATTATGGTGCTTTTGTTGAAATAAAGGAAGGAGTTGAAGGTTTAATTCATGTTTCTGAAATGTCTTGGTCTACACATTTGAGATCTGCACAGGATTTTGTGAATATTGGTGATGAGGTTGATGCAGTGATTCTTACACTTGATCGTGAATCAAGAAAAATGTCCTTGGGAATTAAACAAATATCACCTGATCCTTGGACCGATATTACTTCTAAATATCCAATTGGATCAAAGCATTCAGGATTGGTAAGAAATTTTACCAATTTTGGTGTGTTTATTGAACTAGAAGAGGGTATTGACGGACTAGTTTATATTTCTGATTTGTCATGGACAAAGAAAGTAAAGCATCCAACTGAAGTGCTAGTACTTGGCGATAAAATTGATGTAATTGTTCTTGAATTAGATGTAGAGGGTCGAAAACTAAGTTTAGGCCATAAACAAACAAAAGATAATCCATGGGACAAATACGAAAAAGATTTTTCCGTGGACTCATTACATACTTTTAAAATTGATGAAATAGTTGATAAAGGAGCAACTATTAAATTTAATGAAGATATTATTGCATTTGTTCCTTCACGCCATCTTGAAAAAGAGGATGGGAGTAAGCTCAAAAAAGGAGAAGAAGCCTCTTTTAAAATAATTGAATTTAGTAAAGAATTCAAAAGGGTTGTTGCTTCTCATACAATAACCTTCAAAGATCAAGAGATGAAAAACGTGAAACGTGCTGCAAAAAAAGTAGCTGCCTCAAACGCTGATAAAGCAACCTTAGGTGATCTTGATGCTTTAGCTAATTTGAAAGAAAAAATGGATAATGACAAATAAAAATTTTAATAAAATTTTTAAAAACCCCTCTAAATAGAGGGGTTTTTTTTATCGTATAGAAACTCCTATTTTTGTAGTATTATATTTAGGATGAAGCCAAAAGTGCTACTTAGTGATAAAAAAATAAACATCATTTTAAATCGGCTTTGTTATCAATTAATAGAACGTCACGGTAATTTTTCTAATGTTATCTTAATTGGGTTACAGCCAAGAGGAACATTACTATTGGACCGTTTAATTAAATTATTAATTAAATCTGGAATAGCTGGACTTAAAACAGGTAAACTTGACACGACTTTCTTCCGTGATGATTTTCGAAGAAGTGAGATTCCTCTTAGTGCTAATACAACAGTTATGGATCAATCAGTCGAAGGCAAAGATGTAGTGTTGATTGATGATGTATTGTTTACGGGCAGAAGTATAAGATCTGCTTTAACAGCCATTGATACCTATGGAAGACCTAAGTCAATTGAATTATTAGTTTTAGTAGACAGAAGATTCAGCAGACATTTACCGATACAGCCAGACTATCTTGGAGCTCAAATTGATGCTTTACAAGGGGATAAGGTTAAAGTAGTTTGGTCTGAAAATGAAACAGAAAATATAGTTTATTTAGAAAAACATGTTAAATGAAAATGTTAAGTGTTTCACATCTTTTAGGAATTAAATACCTTCAGCAAGAAGACTTAAACTTGATTTTTGAAACTGCAAAACATTTTAAGGAAGTTATTAATAGACCTATAAAAAAAGTTCCAAGTCTACGTGATATTACTATTGCAAATTTATTTTTTGAAAACAGTACTCGTACTAAGTTGTCTTTTGAATTGGCAGAAAAAAGATTGAGTGCAGATGTAATTAATTTTTCAGCAAATCAATCTTCACTAAATAAAGGAGAAACATTAGTTGATACAGTAAATAATATATTGGCAATGAAAGTTGATATGGTTGTAATTCGTCATCCACATCCTGGTGCGGCGCATTTCCTCTCAAAACAAGTTGATTCCTGTATCATAAATGCAGGTGATGGTACTCATGAACACCCTTCTCAAGCATTATTAGATGCTTTTTCTCTTCAGGAAAAGTTTGGTGGGCTTTCTAGGAAAAGAGTAGCTATTGTAGGTGATATACTACACTCTAGAGTTGCCTTGTCCAATATCTATGCTTTAAAAATGTTAGGTGCTGAGGTGGGAGTATGTGCACCGAAATCATTACTTCCAAAACATATTAATACTCTTGGGGTCAATGTGTTTTCAGATTTAACTAAAACTTTGAAATGGTGTGATGCAGTAAATATGTTACGTTTACAAAATGAGCGAATGGATTTGAATTATTTTCCTTCTACAAGAGAGTATAGTCAAAATTTTGGACTTACTACTAAACGATTGGATAACTTAAAAAAGGAAATTGTAATTTTACATCCTGGCCCTATAAATAGAGGTGTGGAAATTAGTAGTGAAGTAGCTGATTCTGACCAAGCCATTATTTTAGACCAAGTTGAAAATGGTGTTGCTATTCGAATGGCAGTAATCTATCTTTTGGCTTCTAAACTCGATATCTCTATATCATGATATTGATTGGCGAAAATAAGATAGGTACTATTTCCTCTGACCAATTTGTTAATAATAGAATAATTTGTCTTGAACAATTGAATTTTAATTTGACTTTCGATTTAATATTGGATTGTAGTAAAACAATTTTACCGATTGAAGATTTGTTAGAGTTAGAGTCATTACTATTAAAAAAATCTAGAAGTCTTGTTGTAGTTGTATCTAAAGATAAAATTGATTTTCTGCCTAATGAATTGAATCTAGTACCAACTTCTTCAGAAGCAAATGATTTTATTTCATTTGAACGGATGCAACGTGATTTAGGATTTTAACAATGATGAACCTCAAAATTTTAGGATGTCATTCGGCTACACCAAATGAGAACAAACATACTTCATCTCAATTATTGGATGTAAAAGGTAATGTTTTTTTAATCGATTGTGGAGAGGGAACTCAAATTCAATTGAGAAAATCAAAGGTAAAATTTTCTCGAATTCAACACATTTTTATTTCTCATTTACATGGTGATCATTTTTATGGTTTAATAGGTTTAATAAGTACTTTTCGACTTTTAGGAAGAACTTCACCATTGACGATATATGGTCCAAAAGGAATTAAAGAGATTATTACACTACAATTAAAACTAGCGAAGTCATGGACGGACTATGAATTAAATTTCAAAGAATTGGAAGCAACTATTCCCGAATCTCTTTTTGAGGATGAAAATATTAAAGTGAGTACTTTACCACTTAATCATCGTGTGTACACGAATGGTTTTTTATTTACGACGAAGCCTAATAAAAATAAAATTAATAGTGATGCTATAGCGGGGTTAGATTTAAAACCTTTTCATTTTGCTCAATTGAAGAACGGATTTTCGATTCAACTGGACAGTGGTAATATTATTGAAAACAAGGACCTTACTTTACCTCCTGATCAACCAAAGAAGTATGCTTATTGCAGTGATACAGCATACAATGAAGCCCTTATCGAAGAGATAAAAGAGGTTGATCTATTGTATCATGAATCAACTTTTTTGGAGCAGCACAAAGAGCTTGCAAAAAAAACAAAACATAGTACAGCAAAAGAAGCAGCTACTTTAGCAAAAAAAGCAGCTGTAAAGCAACTTATGTTGGGTCATTATTCAAATCGTTATGCTGACAAAAATGATTTTTTAAAAGAGGCTTCAATAATTTTTGATAATGTAATTTTGTCTGAAGATTTTAAAAGCATTACAATATAATTGAAATGGATTGTAACTTGTACTTCAAATGAAAAAAAGAGACTTAGGAAATTTACGAAAATCATACGATAAAAGTGTTTTGAAATTAGAGGATATCTCCAATGATCCACTTGCATTTTTTAGAGTCTGGTTTGATGAAGCAGACCAACATCCAGAAATCGATGAACCAAATGCAATGTTACTTGCAACCCTAGGTCTTGATGATTTTCCGAAAGCACGTGTGATTTTGCTCAAGGGCCTGTCAGAAAAAGGGTTTGAGTTTTACACTAATTATCTCAGTGAAAAAGGACTATCAATTACACACCACGCCAAAGTTGGGCTTACTTTTTTCTGGCCTGCATTAGAGCGCCAAGTTATCATAAAGGGTATTGCAGAAAAATTGAGTAAACAGGCCTCTGATAACTATTTTAATAGCCGTCCAAAAGGAAGTCAGTTGGGAGCTATTGCTTCTGAACAAAGCAAGGTGATTATGGATCGATCTATTTTGGATGATAAATTAAATGAATTAGAAATTGAATATAAAGATAAAGAAGTGGAACGTCCACAGTATTGGGGTGGATATAATATAGCCCCAAAATGTATCGAATTTTGGCAAGGTCGTCCTAATCGATTACATGATCGTATCCGCTGCCAATTGCAAGGGAGTTTCTGGAATACTGAACGTTTAGCACCTTAACTATGAAAGAACTCTTGCTTTTTCGACATGCCAAATCATCTTGGGAACCTTTAGTAGAGGATCGTGATAGAGGTCTTACCGAAAAAGGGATTGAGAGGACAAAAAGTATGGCAGTAGTTTCTTCAAAAATAATTAATGACTTTGAGGTAATCTTTTCAAGTCCAGCTAATAGGGCGACACATACGGCAAGTATTTTAATTCATGAGCTTCAAATCTCATTTGAACTATTACAAATAAGAGATTCTCTCTACACCTTTGAGATTTATCAATTACTTAGTTTTATTAAATCTTTACCAGATCATTATTCCAAAGTGATTTGTGTAGGCCACAACCCAGCAATGACCCAAGCTGTGAATCAATTGTCCACAACCAACTTAGATCACTTACCAACAGCTGCTTGGGCCTTAATTAAATTTGAGCAAAGCGAGTGGAGAAACGTTCAAAATGGCATGACAAGTTTGGGATTACCTAAAGAAATTTTGAAATGAAAAAAAAACCTCAACTACGTTTTATAAATCGTGAATTAAGTTGGTTAGATTTTAATGCCCGTGTACTTCAAGAAGCTGCACATCGGAGTGTACCTTTGTTAGATCGACTTCGATTTATTGGTATTTTTTCCAATAATTTAGATGAATTTTTCCAGGTTCGCTATGCTACTGTTCAACGAATTGCACAATCAGAAAAAACAGGTAAAAAAGTTTTTGGTGGAGAAAGTGCTTCAGAATTATTGAAAATGATTACCCAAAAAGTAATTGAGCAGCAAAAAGAAAGTACTGAGATTCTTAGAGGAATAGAAAAGGAATTAGAGAAAGAAAAAATCTATTTTATAAATGAAAATCAGGTTCTAGATGAGCATAAAGGATTTTTAAAAGAATATTTTATTCAAAAGGTTAGTCCTGCATTGATGACCATAATGATTTCAGAAAAACGAGATCAAGATTTTTCTGACAATCAGGCATTTCTTGCAGTAAAACTTTCAATTGATTCAAAGGATATAAAAAGAAATCAATTTGCATTAATTGAAATACCCAAAGAACTGGATCGGTTTATTTTATTACCTCAATTAGGTAATAAGCAATACGTTATGTTTTTGGATGATTTAATACGATATCATTTTCATATCATTTTTAACTTTAATGAATTTACTTCTATTACCTCCCATATGATTAAGGTAACTCGTGACGCTGAACTTGATATGGAGGGTGACGTCTCTAAAAGTTATATTAATAAAATCGTTGAAAGTGTACGTGAGCGAGTTTTAGCAGAACCTGTCCGTTTAGTTTACGATACAGATATCCCCGAGGATACATTAAATTTAGTAAAAGATCTTTTGGGTATAGACACGACTGACAGTCTGATACCAGGAGGACGTTACCATCACCGCAGAGATTACATGAATTTTCCTCGATTAAAAAACTCATACCTTCAATATGACAAAATGGTTCCTGTAACCATTCCTGGCCTATCGCTAGAAAATAGTATTATTAAAGCTGTTGACAAAAAAGATTTTTTACTTTATACACCTTATCACAGTTTTTCTTACCTCATTAAATTTTTAAGAGAAGCAGCCTTGGACCCCGAGGTAACTACCATAAAAATTACAATTTACCGTCTTTCAAGATTGTCAAATGTTGCAAGTGCTCTAATTAATGCAGTCAAAAATGGTAAAAAAGTACTAGTTCAAATCGAATTACAAGCTCGTTTTGACGAAACAAATAATATCACTTATGCCGAGAAAATGCGAAGTGCTGGAGTTCAACTAATTTTTGGTATTCCTGGATTGAAAGTACACTCTAAAATTGGATTAATTGAAAAAGTGGTAAGCGGTAAGAAAAAACGTTATGGTTTTATAAGTACCGGAAATTTTAATGAGGAAACGGCAAAAATTTATACAGATTATACATTACTAACCTCCAATCAAAAGATTTTAAAAGAGGTAAATAAAGTCTTTAATTTTTTACAAGTTCACTATAAACTTAAGAAATACAAACATCTAATTGTTTCTCCTCACTATACCAAAAATACTGTTGTTCGAATGATTAATAAAGAAATTGAAAATCATAAGTCCGGTTTGCCCAGTGGAATTAAGTTAAAACTGAATGCCATTACTAATTTTGAAATGATTGAAAAACTTTATGAAGCTAGTTGTGAAGGAGTCCAAATTAAAATGATTGTTCGTGGAATTTGCTGTTTGATACCTGGTGTAATTGGAATGAGTGAAAATATTGAAGTTATTAGTATTGTCGACAAATATTTAGAGCACCCCAGAGTTTATATTTTTGAAAATGGTGGTACTCCCAGTGTGTATTTATCCTCCGCTGATTTTATGACAAGAAATATCGAGAACAGAGTTGAGGTGGCTGTACCTATTTACAATGATATACTTCAAAAAGAAATTTTTGATGTTTTTGAAATTTCGTGGAATGACAATGTTAAGGCAAGAAAATTAAACGGTTCAAAGCAAAATATTTTTGCTAAAAATAGCAGAAATGAAATTCGATCGCAGTGGAGAATTCATGAGTATTATTATGAAAAAAGTTGTTCATGAAGATCAAAAAGTATGCGGCAATAGATGTTGGTTCAAATGCTATTCGAATGCTTGTTTCCAATGTAATAAAGTACAAAAAAGAGCAGGTAATTCTTAAAAATTCATTGGTAAGAGTACCTATTCGTCTTGGTGAAGATTCTTTTACTAGTGGAACTATCTCAAAGAAAAATATAAAACGTATCGTAAAATCCATAAAAGCTTTTAAGTTATTGATGAAAGTGCATGGAGTTAAAGATTATATGGCATATGCTACTTCAGCCCTTAGAGAGGCAAAAAATGGGGAAAAAGTAGTTAAAGAAGTTTTTACTAAATCTGGGATTCAAATAGAAATCATTGACGGAAAGAAAGAAGCTAAAATTATTTCTAATACCAATGTGTTCAATGTTGTAGGTAACGAAAAAACTTTTCTATACGTAGATATTGGAGGGGGTAGTACGGAGTTTAGTATGCTTAAAAACGGGAAAAGAATTCATTCTAAATCTTTTAAAATAGGAACCGTTAGGCTTTTAAATAATCGTGTTTCAGAAGAAATGTGGCATCATGCTGAAAAATGGGTAAAAGAAAAAACAAGTGATAATCAAAAGATCTATTTGTTGGGGACAGGTGGAAATATCAATAAACTTCATAAAATGGCAAATATCAAGGATAATCGTCCGATTACATATTTAACGCTTAATGCCCTATATTCAAAGCTTAGTAAAATGACTTTTGAAGAGCGAATTGTTGAATTGGGTCTTAACCCAGATCGTTCGGATGTGATTTTACCTGCAGCACAACTTTTTTTGAGAACGCTCAATTGGTGTGGCTCCAAAGTGATCTATGTTCCAAAAGTTGGTCTCTCAGATGGTATGATACATGAGCTTTGCAAAAATAAATAACTTAATTCTTATCCGTGAATGGTTTTTTGATCACCCAATGTTCCTATAAGTGTTGCTTCGAATTCCAATAAAGCATTCCATTTTTGATTGACACTTTCTCGTGAGTCTGCATATTTTCTTGCAAGTTGAAGAAACATAGTATAATGATTGGCTTCGCTTATCATAAGTTTACGATAAAATTTTTTTAGTTTTTTATCTTCTAATTCTTCTGATAAAATTCGAAATCTTTCACAGCTTCTAGCCTCAATTAGACCAGCAATAAGTAGTTTATTAACAAGATGATTAGTTTTTGATCCTCCTTTAGGGAAAAATGCGCGCAATTTAATAACATAATTATCTTTTCGTTCCCTTCCTAATTCAAGTCCTCGTTCAAGAATTAAATCATGAACCATTTTAAAATGACTCATTTCTTCTTGAGCCAATTCTGTCATGGCTGATACCAATTCAGGGTATTGGGGAAAACCAATTATCATTGAAATTGCTGTACTTGCTGCTTTCTGTTCACAGTATGCATGATCTGTAAGAATTTCTTCAATATTCTTTTTAGCAATATTTGCCCATCTGGGATCTGTGGGTAATTTAAGATGTAACATACGCTAAAAATCTAAATCAAAATTCTTTCGAAGTTTTTCTAAAGTAGGATTTATTTTAACGAGATACTGATATTTTTCTTTAGGTGAATAAACAGAATCTTCTTTAATAGTTTTTTTTACTATAATCTCAATTTTAATACCATAATGATTTAATTTTTTCTTTAAAAAAGGAAGTAAGAGTTTCATTTCATTTGTCATTTCAACCTTGTTCATATCGTTTGCTACAAAAAAACTGATCGTTGACTGATTTTTGATCTCCGGTATATTCATGCCCATGATGGATGCGATATTTTTCTTTCCTTCAACTTTGATATTCTCTGCATATTCATTCCAAAATTGTGATATAACTTCAGGGGTGAAAGTATCTTCTGGAAGATTTTTCTCTTTTATTTCATGTCTGTATAATTTTTTTGCTGCTTTTTTAACTGCAATACTAGAAAGTGAAAATCCAGATACAGAAACTTCACGTTTATTATTATCATTAGTTATTGGATCCTTTATCTTTATTTCTAATCTTTGAGAAGGCTCCTTTTGATTTGAAACAGTTTTTTTATTTTCATGATATGATTTAGTTAGATTATCTACTGATTCTTTAACTATTGTTTTTGATTGAGGATTTTTTTTAGAAGTTAAGTTATTTTGAACCTTTTTATTTGATTGAATTAATTTATTAGCTATTTGAGCTGGAATTATGAAACCTTTTTTTTTTCTCCATTAAAATGGAGTGAAGCAAGTTGCATCAGGCCGAGTTCTATGTGCACTCTTTTGTTGTTAACGTTTTTGTAGTTAATCTCAAAAGAATTAATCAAGGTAATAGCATCAATAAGATATTCAGGTGAAATAGTTTTAGTTAAATTTTGATAGCTTATTTTAACATTTTCACTCAATTCCATTAAAGAAAGTGTGCTTGTGTCTTTAGCTAGGATTAAATTCCTGAAAAAATCTCCTAGACCTTTGATGAATTGCAAGGGGTCTATTCCTCTTTTAAGAAGCTCGTCATATTCTTTGAGTATTCCGTGTATATCATTTTTAAAAATGATTTCACCCAATTCTACATAAGTTTGATGATCTAGTAGGTTTAGATTATCAGCAACTCCAATGGCTGATAGGTTACCCCTAGTAAAACTGACCATCCTATCAAAAATGGATAAAGCATCACGTAGTGCTCCCTCTGCTTTTTGCGCGATGAGAAAAAGAGCACTTTCTTCAAATTTTAAATTTCTATCCTGTGCTATTTTAACTAAATACGTCTGAATATCATTTACAGAGATTCTTTTAAAATCATATACCTGACATCTAGAAAGTATTGTAGGGATAATTTTATTTTTTTCAGTGGTTGCTAAAATAAAAATCACATGCTTTGGTGGTTCTTCTAGTGTTTTTAAAAAGGCATTGAAAGCTGCTTTTGAAAGCATGTGTGCCTCATCTATGATATATATTTTGTGAGAGCCTACTTGGGGAGGGATACGCACTTGCTCATTTATTTTTCGAATGTCCTCAACAGAATTATTAGATGCAGCGTCAAGCTCAAAAATATTGAAAGCAAAATCGTCTTGGGTAGTTTGATCAAGATTTGATTTGTTAATTTGTTTTGCTAGAATTCGTGCACAAGATGTTTTTCCTACACCCCTAGGTCCGCAAAACAATAAAGCTTGAGCTAATTGATTTTTTTCTAAGCTGTTTTTTAATGTTTGGGTAATATTTTGTTGCCCAACTACGTCTTCAAAACTAGTGGGTCTGTATTTTAATGCAGAAACCATAAATGCCTCCATAACAACAAATATAAAAATCAGTTTTTGGTTTCATTCTATTGTTTTAAGATATTCCCTGCTAATTATCAACAAAAGGCTAACTTTGTGAAGCAGGCTATCTTATCGCTTTTTTTTTCGGAGAAAAGAGGAAAGTCCGGACACCATAGAGCAGCATAGCGGGTAACGCCCGTCCTTCGTTTTTACGGAGTGGACAAGTGCAACAGAAAGCAAGTACAGTTAGGCTGTAGTGAAATCAGGTAAACTCTATGCGGTGCAACGCCAAGTAGTTCTATAGTAAAGGGTAGCTCGCCCAGTGTAGACGGGTAGGCGGCTAGAATGCAAAAGTAATTTTGTATCCAGATAAATGATAAGACACGACAGAATCCGGCTTATCGGCCTGCTTTTTTTAAATAGTAAAGAATGAAAAAGTGGCACTACCGTAATTTCTCCTGGATGCAAACATTTTAAATTTAGAAAGATCAATTTTGTTAAAATGTTCTATTATTAACTGCCCCTGCGATGAAAGTCTTTTTAGTGCTAATGTGATAATATTTTCATAAGTTTTGAGATCAAATTCATAGGGTGGATCAGCAAAAATCAAATCGTATCGACCTTTATCTTCCTCTAAATAAGCAAAGCAATCCTTTTGGATAATTCTAATGTCCATAGCGAGCGATTCTGCAGTAGATTGAATAAATTGAATACAATGTTTGTTTTTATCTACTGCTGTAAGTTGGGTAACTCCTCTCGAAGCAAATTCATAGCTTATGCTCCCAGTTCCAGAGAATAGATCTAAAACTGTGATTTCAGAAAATTCAATTTGATGCTGTATAATATTAAATAATGCCTCTTTCGAGCGGTCTGTGGTTGGTCTTACGGGAAGTTTTTTTGGCGCTTTTAATCTTCTACCTTTATGAATACCAGATATGATCCGCATCACTCCGGTGATTTAGCAAAAAATGGAGCAGGATGTTGATCAATATCAATCTTATTGCAGATTTCACGATCCTCAAAACGAATTATTTGATGGAATTCTTTGATGGACTGATAATACTTTTTGAAAGCTGTAATTTTTCCTAAGAATACAATTTCAAATTGATCGGAAGATAGTTTATACTGCTCTACAACAAAAAACACATAATATAAGAACTCGTCCTTATTTTGTATACCAAAATGATTTCGAAAAATCACATAAGAGTTTTTAGTTAAATACAAATCCATTGCATCTTTCTGAAGATGAATATAAAGCTGGCAGTTCTTTTCTGAGAAATTGGATAGCTTATTAACTTCTCTATATAGTAAGCTATTATAATGATATAAAGTAGCATTATTTATATGTTGATTTAAAATTTCTAAAATTATTTTAGGATATGAATATACATTAACCTGACTCTCTTCTTTTAATAAATCAAAATTTAGACCAGAATTTTCATTAATATTTCCCAAAATTTGCAAGTAGTTTTTGAGTAAATTTTTATCGAAAAATTTGATAGGGACAAAGGTAGAAGGTTGATGATATGAAATAATCTGAGAACCAGAAAACATCTCTTTAGGGTGAAAGTTGAGAAGTTCTTCCAAGGCTGACTCAAAATCACCAATATTATTAGTAATAGGGATGAATTCTGTTCTGGAAGGTGTATAAAAAGAAAATCCATTCACAAAAAGGTGAATGGATGAGTTAGTAAGTGCTATGGACTTATTCTTGCTTGGCATCAAAAATAGTCGGCCAGTTTCCATTATTACTCACATTGTTCAGCGAACCTAAAATAATCTCCGAGCCATTAACACCGTCTACAGAAACCGTTTCATTTTCTTGTCTGACTAGGTCAGAGTTTTGATCATAAAGAATAATGTTCTTTGTAACTTTAACTTCAAAAACAGGTACTTTATATCCGTTTTTATTAATAACCTCAGCGTTAATTTTAAACATGCTGTCTTGGACTCCTTCGATAGGTATGTAAGCCATTTTTTTATAGCTATTTGAATCACCAAATAAAGAATCTTTAACAGATACTGTGCCCAAGGTATCTATAACAATAACCTCACGAAGCATGTCAATACGATAAGTTCTGTCGTATTCTAGGTAGGAGGAGTCTCTTTTTTCAATAAGAGTGAAAATTCCTTCATCAATAAACTTGATAAGACTGTCAAAATTGTTTGAAAAAACGCCATTAACATCTTTATGCGCGATTTGGGCTTTACGAATATCTTTTAAACGGTTTATGACTTTTGCATAACGTTCATTTTTTATTTGTTTAAATTTAATAGGCCCACTGATAGAATCATAAATTTTGTAAGCAAAAAAGATTGATGCAATCCATAAAACGATTTGAATACCTAATTTCATTGTCTAATTTTAAATGATCAAAACAAAACTACAATTTTTTTTGAATCACAAAAGTATTTAAAATGAATTATATTTAGCTACTTGAAAGAATCAATGACTCCAAAAAAATTCTGTTCTCTGCTTGAAGCAAATTTTAGCTTTGAACCAACTGTATCCCAAAAACTATGGTTTCCAGCTATCTCAGATTTTATTTTTTCTGTTAAACCTAAAACTGTTTTTTTACTAAAAGGATATGCTGGCACGGGAAAAACAACTTTAATTAGCTCGCTTGTTAAAGATATATGGAAGACAGGCTTCAAAATAATTTTAATGGCGCCAACAGGTAGAGCGGCAAAAGTAATGACGGCTTACTCAAATACTCCAGCAAAGACGATTCATAAGCAAATTTATTATCCAAAAGCAGAGAAAAGTGGAAAGATGAGCTTCCAATTAAAACCTAATAAATATAAAAAAACACTTTTTGTTATTGATGAGGCATCAATGATAGGTGATGACAGACAAAACAAAAAACTCTTTGAAAATGGATCTTTACTTAACGATGTTGTTCAATATGTAAGCAGAGGGGATAATTGCAAACTTCTTTTGGTAGGAGATCAAGCTCAGCTGCCGCCAATTAATTTAGATTTGAGCCCTGCTTTAGATGAGGAAGAATTACAGCAATTTCATTTTGATCAGGTTTTTATTGTGGAGTTAGAGAAAGTAATAAGACAAAAAAAAGACTCAGGAATTCTTAAAAATGCAACTCAATTAAGAATTGATCTCAACTATGGGGTTTATGATCAATTTAAATTTGATGTAAAAGGTGTGAATGACATTTTTTACACCAATAATGGGATGAATGTTTTTGAAGCAATCGAATCTGCATTTTCTGAAGGGGGTATTGATCAAACAATTTTTATTGTTAGATCTAATAAACGAGCAAATATGTACAATAAAAATATTAGAAGACGTATACTAGGTTTGGAAGAGGAATTGTCAGTTGGAGATCAGTTAATGGTTGTAAAAAATAATTATTTTTGGCTGGAGCCTGATTCAGCTCCTAGCTTTATTGCAAATGGAGATGTAATTAAAATCTTGTCTATCTATTCTCTGAAGGAGATTTATGGTTTTTCTTTTGCTGAGGTAAGTGTTAAATTAGTTGATTATTTAAACGAAAAACCTTTTGATACGGTCTTGTTGCTTAATACACTTGAAGCTGAATCTGCTTCACTTTCTTTAGAAGAAGGAAACCGTTTGTATCAAGCAGTATTGGAGGATTACTCTTCTGTTCGATCGAAGTATAAAAAATTTTTAAGTGTTAAAAAAAATCGTTTTTTTAATGCTTTGCAAGTAAAATATTCCTACGCAGTGACCTGTCATAAATCCCAGGGTGGTCAATGGGAACATGTTTTTATTGAAAAACCATACCTTATTGAAGGACCTAATAAACATTATTTACGTTGGTTGTATACCGCGATGACACGTGCTACAAAACAACTTTATCTTTTAGGCTTTTCAAATGATGACTTTATTAATATTGAATAATGATGGCTAATCTGTTTTCTCGAATTCTTTTTTTTAACCTTTTAAATTGGAAAATAATTGGAAAATTTCCTTCATTTCCCAAATATATTATTGCAGTGGTTCCTCATACCAGTTGGCTAGATTTTTTACTAGGTTTATTGGTCCGAAGTATTTCAAATGAACAAATCAACTTTTTGGGTAAAAAAGAATTATTCTCCCCACTTACAGCATGGTTTTTTAGAGGACTAGGTGGAGCCCCTATAGATCGTTCTGGAAAAAAAGGTTCTGTTGAGGCAATTACTGCTGTTTTTGATGCACATGATAAATTTCGAATTGCTCTCGCTCCTGAAGGGACCCGTAAAAAAGTAAATAAACTTAAAACAGGGTATTATCATATTGCTAAAATTCTTAAAATTCCAATAGTACCAGTTGCCTTTGATTATAAAAATAAAAAAGTAGTTATTCACCCTGTTTTTTATACAACAACTGATGAGACAAAAGATTTAGGTAACCTAGAGAAACTTTTTAAAGGTGTGGTGGGATTTTCAAAAGAAAAAAGCTTTTAGGAAATCTTATTCTTTAATTTCTAATGTATGATATACATTTTGGACGTCGTCATCTTCTTCGATACGTTCGATTAAAGATATTACATCTTCTTGATCTTCTAAAGATAATGCTTTGGTCGTTTGAGGGATGCGATCAAAACCAGAGGATAAAATTTCAAACTTTCTGTTTTCAAGTTCTGTTTGCACTTCTCCAAAACTTTCAAAGGGAGCGTAAAGTAACATCCCGTCATCATCAATAAAAACCTCTTCAACACCAAAATCAATAAATTCAAATTCTATTTCGTCAGGATCATGACCTGAAGCATCAATTCTAAAATTACAACTATGATCAAATATGAACTCTACTGAACCTGCTGTTCCTAGATTTCCATTCGCTTTATTAAAATAGGATCTGATATTGGCTACGGTTCGATTATTGTTATCAGTTGCAGTTTCAACCAATACGGCAATTCCATGAGGGGCATAGCCTTCAAATAAGATTTCTTTAAAATTTCCAGAATCTTTATCAGAAGCTTTTTTTATAGCACGCTCAACATTCTCTTTAGGCATGTTTGCAGCTTTTGCATTTTGAATTACTGCGCGAAGTCTGGAGTTATTAATAGGATCAGGACCTGCTTCTTTTACAGCCATAACAATATCTTTCCCTATTCGGGTAAATGTTTTGGCCATTGCTGACCAACGTTTCATTTTTCGTGCTTTTCTAAATTCAAATGCCCTGCCCATATTTTTTTAATTGCGTTGCTAAATTAAAAAAATAGGATTAATTACTTGTCTGCTTGATGCTTAGATCATTCAGTACATCTAAATAAGAAGGCAATATATGGCTAGGGAGTCTATTCACTTTTGGCAGAGTAGCAATATATTGGATTGTATTGGAACTATAAACATGCTTAAAAATTCCTGGGGTATGATGTCTTCTTTTAACAATATTGTTTATAAAATCAAAATGTGAAATTAAATCTGTACTGCCTAAATGAAAAAGTCCTGTTTTTTTATGATTTATCAAATAGTGAATCTGTTGACTTAGCCTGATATCGCTGTTTACATTAATAATTGAGTTAGGAAACACTTCAATCATTTTATTATTTTCAACAGCTTTATCAATTTCAATAGTTCTAGGGGCGTTTAATCCAAAAATCATAGGAAGCCTTGCTATGATAAATTTTCCAGTTGGAAGACGCATCAATTCATTTTCTATTTTGATTTTAAAGCGACCAAAAATACTTTTAGAAAATGTTTTATCGTACTCGTAGGAGGGGTAATGTTCAAATGAATCAAAAACATTTGAAGAAGAAAGGAATAAAATTCTACAGTCACTTTTTTTAATCAATTTTATCAAAAAATCATGGGTTTCTAATTGGACATTAAAATCCCCTCTTAATGCTGAAATTATAAGTTTAGGCCTAACCTCTTTAAGAATTGAATCTAACCCTCCTTCCTCAAGATTGAAATAGAAGAAATGCTGATTATTGCGATAACCTTTAGCAGTATTATAGGTAGCAAAGGTGTTATAATAAGGTGCTAACTCTTTGTATAGGCAATTGCCTATAAACCCACTTCCTCCTAAAATAAGTATTGATTTCAATAGCTAAGATTTAATAAATGGAAGTTTGATAACCCGAGCTGGACAGTTTTTTTCTCTAATCAGAACATTGATTTTGGTCCCTGGCTTAACAAAATCAGCATCCAAATATCCCAGTCCAATTCCTTTTGAAAGTGTTGGCGATTGGGTTCCTGAGCTCACTTGACCGATGATGTTATTTTCCTTATCTAAAAGAGTATGTCCTGATCTTGGGATAGCTCTTGATTCCATAAGAAATCCAATCAGTTTTCTAGTCGTACAATTTGTTATTTCAGCTGAAATTTGAGCCGCATTTATACAGCCTTTTTCAGGTTTACTAATCCATTTTAATCCTGCAGCAATGGGTGAACTAGTATCGTTAATCTCATTACCATACAAACAGTACCCCATTTCAGTTCTAAGCGTATCTCTTGCAGCAAGTCCGATTGGAGCAATATTGTAAGCTTTACCTGCCTCAAGAATAGCCTCCCAGACTAAAGGTGCTTTTTGTGAGGGGAAATAAATTTCAATTCCACCCGCACCAGTATAACCTGTTGTTGCTATTAAAGTGTTATCGCAACCTGCAAATTTATCTATTGTATGTGCGTAGTTGGGAAGTTCATTTAAACGACTGTTTGTAAGTATTTGCATTGCTTCTAAAGCTTTAGGACCTTGAATAGCTAGTAAGGCAGTCTCGGTACTCCGATCTTCCAATATAGCGCCAAACGCAGTATTGTGCTTCTGAATCCATTCCCAGTCTTTTAAAATATTTGAAGCATTTACAACAAGTAAATAAAGTGTTTCTTCTAAACGATAAACAATTAAATCATCTACAATTCCTCCAATCTCATTTGGAAAATAATTGTATTGTGCCTTACCTACCGAAATTTTTGAAATATCGTTACTACAAACGTACTGAAGTAAAGGGAGTGCATTTGGACCAGAAATGTAAAACTCGCCCATATGAGAAACATCGAAAACACCAAGATTATTTCTGACAGTTAAATGTTCTTTCTTAACCCCTGTATATTGAATAGGCATTTCAAACCCTCCAAATATGGTCATTTTTGCATTCAGTGCAATATGTACATTGTAAAGTGTAGTTTTTTTCATAAGTTCATCCAAAAATTATTATATGTCTCCAGTACTTAATTCTAAATTCTATTTCACACTTTCTTTCACAATATTCTTTTTAGCTGCATTTATAGAGACCTTTGGACAAAAGTCGGAACTTTCCTTTGAATTTCATAAAAATAGACGTGCTGAATTGAGACAAAAATTGCCGAACAATAGTGTGGCTGTTTTCTTTTCATCTCCTGTTCGAAACAGAGCAAACGATGTTGATTATATCTATCATCCCGATCCTAATTTTTTCTATATGACCGGGTGGAATGAACCCCATGCAGTGTTATTGGTTTTTAATATTGCTCAAGAAGACGAGAATGGTGTGTATTACGAAAAAATATATGTGCGTGAACGAAATGCAAGAAATGAAATGTGGAATGGAAAACAGTTGGGAGTAGAAGGGGCAACTAAAATGAGTTTTGATCGAGTGGAAAGTAAAAAAAAGTTTGTAAAGAGCTCTTTAGATTTAGATCGATTTGATACTGTTTTGATGTTTGATTTTAAAAATGATGTGCGTGATGACAAAAGTGATTCCAGTGATCTGTTCGACCTACAGCGGCACTTTAAAGATGCGATTAACTATCCCGATAATTTCAATCCTGAACGCTATAGACTCTATCAAAAAATTAGAACTGCCAAAGTAGATGAGAGATCAAATATCAAACGCATGATTTCGTATTATGCTTCCCAAGACGAAACAGTGATGGAAGATCCTATAATTAAAAAATTTTTAAATTCTCAAGAAGAGAATTCACTTGTTGATCTGCAAAGAAGAACATCCAACCTAACGCGTGATTATAATTTTGACATCGATAAACTTTCCTATTTGATGGCAAGTTTGAGAGAGAAAAAACAGCCTGAAGAACTTTTATTACTAAAAAAAGCAATTCAGATTTCAGCCCAAGGACAAATTGAAGTTATGAAAGCGATTCAACCCGAAATGACAGAGCGAGAAGTTCAAGGAATTCATCAACTAGTTTACAAGAAGTATGGTGCAGCTCATGAGGGATATCCTTCAATTGTTGGTGCAGGTAATAATGCCTGTGTTTTACATTACATCACAAATGACAAAAAAGATCTCAAAAATCAACTAATTTTAATGGACTTAGGAGCAGAATATAATGGTTATACAGCTGATGTGACTAGAACAATCCCTGTCTCAGGGAACTTTAGTCCAGAGCAGAAGGCTTTATATGAAATTGTATATAATGCTCAGAATGCGGGAATTGATGCTGCTCAAAAAGGTGCTAGTTTTAGAGCTATAGCCGATGCGGCAAATAAAGTTGTTGAAAAAGGATTACTTTCCCTTGGCCTAATAAATAAACCAGAGGAATATAGGCGCTATTTACCCCATGGTGTTTCTCATCATATTGGTCTTGACGTTCATGATCCTGGCTTGTATGAGACTCTTGATACCAATATGGTTATCACTGTAGAACCAGGAATTTATGTCCCTAAAGGTAGTCCATGTGACCCTAAATGGTGGGATATTGGAATTCGTATTGAAGATGATATACTTATTACAGATGAGGGGCCTGTAAATTTGTCAGCAGCGGCTCCAAGAGCATGGGAAAAAATTGAAAAACTGATGAGGGAGAAGAGTCCTTTAGATGATTTTAAACTCCCTGAATTAGTAATTGATTAGCGATCTAAAAAGAAATTCTTTAATGATTTATAATCGTTAATAGGAATACTTAGCTTTGTTTTATTAAGAATTTTTTCAATTTGTTTTGGAGGATCGAGTTTGATTTTTAATGTGTTTTCCACTGTACTTGCAAACTTCACGGGATGCGCCGTTTCAAAGAATATCCCCTGAGTAGTTTCATCTCCTAACTGATCTAAATACCCTTTGAGTCCAAGATAACTCACCGCTCCATGTGGGTCTGGAATATATTTACTTTCACTATATATCTCTTTCATTGCTTTTCTGGTTTGGGGGTCAGTGTAAGCATATCCAGTTATTACTTTTTTCATCTTGTGAAAATCATTATTGAATAATTTTTGAATACGAATAAAATTACTCGGATCTTCAACATCCATTGCATTCGAGATAGTAGAAACTGATTTTTTAGGCTCATAACTCCCTGAAGATAAATAGTTTGGAACTGTATTATTGATATTTGTGCTGGCAATAAAGTGTTTGATTGGGAGCCCCATTTTGAAAGCAACTAGACCAGCACACAGATTACCAAAATTACCACTGGGAACAGAAATGATCAGGTCTTTATGGGGGTTAGGTCTATTTTTATAAGCAATAAAGTAATAAAACATTTGTGCTAACCAGCGTGCAATATTGATTGAATTAGCTGATGTCAACTCTATATTCTGTGTTATTTCAGGGTCAATAAATGCTGATTTGACCATATTTTGACAATCGTCAAAAGTCCCATTTACTTCTAGGGCAGTGATATTTTCGCCTAGAGTAGTCAGTTGCTTTTCCTGTACTTCACTTACTTTTCCTTTGGGGTAAAGGATCACTACATCAATTCCTTCAACTTTAAAAAATCCATCAGCAACAGCTCCTCCTGTATCTCCAGAAGTTGCAACAAGTATGGTAAGATTTTGCTTTTCTTTTACTTCATGTGCGTAAGCGAGACAACGTGCCATAAAGCGTGCACCAACATCTTTAAAAGCTAGGGTAGGTCCACAAAATAATTCTAAGCTGGCAATGGAATTGGTTATAGGGATTATTGGAAAATCAAAATTTAAAGTATCCTCAATTATTGACTTTAGACGCTCTTTAGGGATATCATTTCCAATAAAAGGTTGTATTGCATTGAAGGCCAATTCGTGATTACTAAGGTTGGGGATATTCTCTATAAAATTTTGTGAAAGTAAAGGAATTGTCTCGGGAAAATACAAACCACGATCTGGAGCAAGTCCTTTTCTAACAGCTTTAAGAAAACCAACGGTAGAAGAGTTATAATTTAAACTATTATATTTCATTCTCTTCTCAAAACTTTGATTCCTTCTGTATTTATTTCTGATATGTGTAATTGATACTCTAAATTTATTTTTTTGTACACAGCCCCCATTGCAGCTCCAACTTTTTCAGCCGTTTCTCTTCCTTTAGAAAGTGCATAAATAGAAGGGCCAGAACCAGAAATACCACTTCCAAGAGCTCCAGAGTCTAAAGCGGATTGACGAGTTTCTTCAAATTTTGGGATCAACACTGCCCTATATGGTTCGATTACTTTGTCCTCAATGCTTCGAGAGAGTAATTCATAATCATTTGTATACAAAGCGCTTATGAATGCCCCAAGGTTTCCCCATTGTTCTGTTGCCTTATTAAGCGGAATTGTTGTTTTTAAAATAGCTCTTGAGTGAAGCGTTTTCAACTCAATTTTTGGATGAATAATTGTAGCAATTAACTCCGATGGATTAGGAAGCTTTATTGCATCTAAACTGTGGTTACTTCTAACAAGTGTAAAACCGCCTAAAAGAACAGGCGCAAGATTATCAGCATGAGCTGCACCACTTGCAAGAGCTTCTCCTTCCATAGCAAAGCGAATTAATTCGTTTCTTGTGTAAGGAGAACCAAGAAGTTCATTAATACCAAATACAGCACCTGCTGCACTAGCAGCACTACTTCCAATTCCACTTCCAGGATTAATATTTTTATTTATGTCTATTTGAAATCCAAATTCACTATGAATCTCTTTCAATAACGCAAGTCCTGCAACAGAGGCAACATTTTTTAAGGGATCCATAGGTAGATTTTGTCCCGTTACCTTACCTATTGTAACTCCAGTGGTCTTTGTCTTTGAAACTCGCATTATGTCACCTATGGAACCTAAACAGAAGCCTAGCACATCAAAACCACAAGACACATTTGCGACACTTGCGGGAGAAAAAAGTTCAATTTGATTCATAATTATGTCTTTCCAATTCTGATGATATCTCCAAAAATTCCACCTGCAGTAACTTCTGCACCAGCGCCTGCACCTTTTACTATAAGAGGCTGATTTTTATAACGATTTGTATAAAATAAAATGATATTATCACTCCCTTCTAAATTGTAAAAATCATGGGTTGGATTAATCTCTTTAAGCCCAACACTTGCTTTTCCACCCTCTAGCTGTGCAACATATTTAAGGCGGCAATTTTTGTTTTTAGCTTTTGTCAAAATGGACTGAAAATGAGATTCGTATTTTTTCAACGATTCAAAAAAGCCTTCATTAGTTGTGGTATCCAATACTTCTTTAGGGAGGAACGATTGGTTTTCAATATTTTCTAAATCAAGTTCAAAACCACTCTCACGTGCAAGGATTAAAATCTTTCTTGCGACATCAACACCACTCAAATCTATTTTTGGATCAGGTTCTGTATAGCCTGCTTCTTGGGCAGCTTTAACTACATCTTCAAAACTATTATCAGGAGTAAAATTATTGAATACAAAATTCAAACTTCCAGATAGTATTGCTTGTATTTTATGTATTTCATCCCCGGATGCAATTAAATTATTTAGAGTATCAATCACTGGGAGTCCAGCCCCAACATTTGTCTCAAAAAGAAATGGAGTTCCAAATTTTCGTGCTGTTTTTTTAAGTACTTTGTAATTAGAAAGCGAACTAGCACATGCTATTTTATTGCAAGTAACTACCCCTATATTATTTTTCAAAAAGCGATTGTATTCACTGGCAATTTCCTCGTCAGCTGTATTGTCAACGAAAATACTGTTTCTTAAATTTAGTTTTTTAATATTATCAAAATAAACTTCTCGATTTGCTTTTAAATTACTTTCATCAAGTTTTTGTTTCCAATTATCTAGGTTAATTGGAGTTTGAGAGAGAATCATTTTCTTAGAGTTGGACAGGGCGATAACTCTAATTTTTAATCTAAGATTTTCAAGTAGGAATTCCTCTTGTTGACTAATTTGTTCTAACAATTTACTTCCTACATTACCAACCCCAGTAATAAATAAGTTTAGTTCTTTAGTTTGAGTTTCAAAAAAACTTTCGTGAATTGTATTTAACGATTTTTGAGTATTTCGTTCATCGATTATAATGGAAATATTTCGCTCAGAAGCCCCTTGAGCAATCGCCCTTATATTGATGTTGTTTGCCCCTAAACTGCTGAATAATTTACCACTTATTCCCTGATGCTTTTTCATGTTATCACCAACTACAGCAATATTTGTCATGTTTAATTCTACCTTGGCTGGTTCCACTTTTGAGCGATTGATTTCAAATTCAAATTCTGAATCAATTGCTTTTTTTGCTTCAACCGCATCTTTCATTCGAACTCCGATACAGATAGAATGCTCTGATGAAGCTTGAGTAATCATAATGATATTGATGCTTTTTACAGATAAACATTCGAATAATCTCTTTGAAAAACCAGGTATACCAATCATTCCGCTTCCTTCTAGATTAATTAATGCAACTTTTTCAATATGACTGAACCCTTTTACTACCGTTCCATTTCCTCCTTCAGCTGTTCCCTTTTTATCAATTATTGTACCTCGAGCTGAGGGATCAAAGGTATTTTTTATCAAGATTGGGATTTCTTTTTCGATCAAAGGTTGAAGTGTTGGCGGGTAAATAACTTTAGCTCCAAAATGTGATAGTTCCATTGCTTCGTGATATGAAAGTCTTGGAATAGGGAGCGCTTGTGAAACTAAATTCGGATTAGCTGTAAACATTCCGCTCACATCTGACCAAATTTCAAGTTGAGTAACATTTAGATAATTAGCTAAAAGTGAAGCGGTATAATCCGATCCTCCTCTTCCTAGTGTGGTAATTTTACCGTTTTCATTACTAGCAATAAAACCTGGAATCAAAATTATTTTATTTGAAATTGCAGAAGCAAATGCATGACATGCTTTTTTACTTCTTTCGTGATTAACCACCTCGCGTTCATTTAATTCGTGAGTGAACAAAAGTTCCCTTGAATCTTTTAAAACAATGTCAAGATTAAAGTTTCGAAGTATATGAAAAATAATTTTACTTGAGAGGATTTCTCCAAAGCTGGAAATCTTAGCAATACTATAAGGGGTGAGTTCTCGTAAATTGTAAATGGATTCTAAAATCTCTTCTAGGCTGTTGAGTTGAGATTTTAAAAAACTGATGATTTCACTTTGGTTTGTTACTGGAATAAAGTGTAGAATTAGAGTTAAATGTCTTTTCTCAATTACTTTAATAGTATCTTGAAATTCACTTTTACCTTTACTGGCTTCTTCTGCCATTTCAACAAGAATATTGGTTATTCCTCCCAGTGCTGAAACTACAACAATTTGTTGTTCTTTTTTAGAATTCTTAATAATCCCAACTACATGAGATAGACTCTGTGAATCAGCAACTGAAGTGCCACCAAACTTTAAAACTTTCATACTATTATTTTCACCCAAAAAAATTATACTAAAGTGTGAGTTCTTTAAAAACAGGCCAAAAATAGTACTATTTGCCTAGGGTAGAAAACAAATTCTCAATAAAAAAGACGGCACTCTGGCTTAGAGAAACGTATTTTGTTAAGAAGAAATGCATTTTTAAGAGGGAGCTTTAGTTTTTTGATTGATTTCCAGCTCCAAAGATTCGCCCTCGTCGTTACTATTTACAACGATATGGTCTCCTTCTTTTAATAAGTTATTAACTACATGTTCAGCAATCAAATCTTCAACATGCTTTTGAATCGCTCTAT